>JARIGN010000028.1 GCA_029288835.1 Candidatus Kaiserbacteria bacterium | reverse complement strand
CGTCAAAAAGAAATCGCGCGCCGTTGGCGCGCGATTTCTTTTTGCGAGCGTACCCCGAATTCAGATTACATCTGGGAACCAGAGTTCGCACCTGGTGCCATATGCTTTTGCATGCCCACGCACATTTTGCAGGCACTTTTGTGTGTGAAGGCGAGCCAGAGGGCAGAAAGCCCAACAAGCACATAGATCAACGCTTCAAGCCATGCCATACCACCAAAAATCATGTGCACAACGTTCCAATTACCGTTGAGCCACATTCCGAGGCCTACGAGACCCCAGTTTAGCCCACCGACTACGAGCAGAACAAAGGCGATAATATGTAGTACTTTCATAGGTCATTAGGGTGAGGTATATATGCGGTACGACCAGCTCCGCTACCATAAATGGTACTCCTGGGGCAAAAGAATGGGGCGAGCTCAGCAGTATAGTGTGGATACCACTTTAGGAAACATTATCGCTGACTTGGCAAGATATTCCAGAGCGTTTGGTCTTCCCCACCGTCGAGTTTAAAAATCGCAATGCCATGGAGGCCGAGCTGTTTTGCCAGTGTAATCTTCTGCGCGATAGCGACCGAGTCACTCCAGGTAACATAGCGCATGGTTCCCGGAAGCGGGGTGTTCGCCGCATAAGCAGTGTTTGCACCAACGGCACTTGCTGAGAGAGTGTTAGGGTTCGTCGGTGTTGCAGAACCAGTGCCCGCAGGAAGGGTTGTGGTTGCAGCAGAAGTTGCGGGCTCAGGATAGGTGAAGGCGAGCTCGCCAGCGCTATTACGCATCGGGGTTATATGGAGTGAAGAAGCGATTTGTGTCGCATACGCAGGATTAAAGGCCCAAAGCAGGTCATACATATATCCCGTGTTGTTGGCATAGGGTGTGACATCATACTCATAGCCATAGGTTGCAACACCAAGCTCAATCTTCTTTGGTGAAATACTCTTTGCCATCAATTGCACCGCCGCCTTAACCCATGCCGGATCTGCGATTGGCGTATAGATAGAGTTTCCTGCTGCCTTATTAAGCGTCTTATCAACCGATTCCTGGTCATAGGTCATAAGGCGCACGCGGTCACAGTATTTATTTATCTGCGTGAGATCATTTGCGTATGAAATCTGGCTAAGTGGCGTGTTGGTGTTTAGGTCTTGTGGCGGCGTGCGCGCTTCAATGGTACACATCACCCACTTTTTCTTCATAGCGGGGTTGGTGTAGAGCTGTTTTAGAAACGCTGAGAAATAGTTGATATCGGAAGCCTTCTTGCCCTCATAGTCGATATCAATGCCATCCCAATTATTTTGCGCCACGACGGAAACTATTGCAGCGACATGCTGCGCACGAAGCGTCGAATTTGAAAGTATAGTGTCAATGGCGGTTGTATTGCTCCACATTACGGTGGGAATAACGCGTACATGCTGCGCTCGTGCTGCAGCTATCACCGCAGCATAGCTCGAAGTGGCACTCGAAAGATTTGCCGCGTCATAGAGCGTGCCGTCGCTCTTCACGGTATAGCCAAACGGATTAATTTCGGTTAGCTGGTTGAGATGCGGCAGCACGTCATTGCTTGAAGTAGCGGCACGCCAGTACGGAAGCCAGCCAGATACTTCAAAGGTAGAGCTCGTTGCAGCGTGCGCTGGAGCAGCTACCGTACTTGCACCAAAAACACTTGCCCCAAGCAGGGCGACGGTGATGAAACGAGAAAAGTTTTTGCCCTTCATACGTTCACTATACCTTATTCAGTATTTCTCGAAAACTTATTTCAGATATTTATTTACATTTTGAAGCTGACCATCGTAGGTTGCTGAGCAATGAATTTGTCCTGAAGGGTCATGGAGATAATACAAGCAATCTGTTTTTTCAGGATTAAGCACAGCCTTGAGAGCCCCGAGCCCCGGTTCGGCAATTGCATGCGGCGGAAGGCCAGCATGCAGATAGGTATTAAACGGAGACGGTAAGCTTTTATCAGCAGCGGTAGGCATTGGCCACCAATTCCCTTCCGTGCCTTTTATATACTGGAGCGTTGCATCAATTTGGAGCGACATGTGCTTGTGCAGGCGGTTCAGCATAATACCGGCAATGAGCGGCATGTCCTGTGCGCCGGCTGCCTCACGCTCAAGGAGTGAGGCGAGCGTTACGACATCCGGCCACTGCAGCCCTTCGGCCTGCGCTTCAGAAGCATAAGGTGCAAACTGCTGCTGGAAACGCGCGACAAACATATTTGCGACGCCCGCAGGCGTTTCTCCCGAAGGAATAAGGTAGGTGTCAGGGAAATAGACGCCTTCGACAAAGCTTGGAGAAAGATTAGTGTCCACACTCAGCCATTCGCTCTTTTGTGCAGGAGTCCAATTTAATACCGACGCAAGCTTGTCCGCAATTTGTTCCTTGCGCCATCCTGGCGGGAAGCTAAAGAACACCATCGCCGGCGGCTGTGAGAGAGCTCCCGCAATACTCCATACGTCCATGCTTGCAGAAAGCTCATAGCCGCCGGGCTGGATTTGCTGGTGTGGATTTGCCTTCTTGAGAGCGATAGCAAATGCCGTGCGGCTGCGGATGAATCCTTCAGCGCGAAGTGTTTCGGCAACTTTCTCCACGGACTCATTCGGCTGCACAACAAATTGCGCCGTTCCCGCATAGGGATCGGCGGGGCCAAAATAGTGCGCATACAGACCTGCGGCCGCAAAGAGCAACAGCAATCCAGCACCAACCATGACGGTACTTCCTTTTACCCGAATCATTGCTGTGCATAGTGTATCATGCCGTATACTACGCCTATGGAAGTAAGCGTGATGAGCACCTTGCAGGAATTACTGCCGTGGTTTCTGCAGTATGGGTACGTCGCGATCTTTGGGTTCATGTTCTTAAGCGAGCTGTACATTCCGATTCCCTCAAACATTACCCTCCTCGCAGCCGGCATTCTTTCGCATATATCTGAAGGCGGGGTGCACCTCAATTTCTTCATTGCTGCCGCCGTTGCGTTTCTTGCAAGCGTTGCGGGAGACTCGCTCGCCTATGTCGTCTCACGCGCGTTTACGAGCAAGAAGCGCCGCGAAAAGCTCGAGGCAAAGCATGCAAGCTACCGAAAGGTTGAGAAATATCTGAAGAAACATCCGCGCGCAACCATCGCAGTGACGCGCTTCATCGGTTTTTTAAGTCCTGCCGTGAATACACTTTCAGGTTTTTCGAAACTCGCCTTTTCTCGTTTTATTACGGGCGACATCATAGGAAACGCAGTCTGCGTGCTTTTGTACATGGGCGTTGGCTATGTTGCAGAAAGCCTCACGGGAAATTTAGTGAGCCTGCTTAGCCTCGGCGTTGGCATACTCGTTGCTCTCACGGTCTTGTACATAGGAACCATTATTTTCTTGCGTCGGGAGTGATGAGTCTGAGACAGGATCTGTAAAGTTTAAGTTTTCTTTAACGACTTGTGCGTGGGCATGCATGGCGTGCATTGCTAGAGTGAGTACATGAGAATATTGCTTGTCGAAGATGACCGCACGCTGCGCGAAACGCTCTGCAAACAGCTGCGCATCGAGTGCTTTGCGGTGGACACCGCTGAAAGCGGTGCAGAGGGATCCTACATGGCGCGTACTAACCATTACGACCTCATTATTTTGGATAATATGCTGCCGGAGAAGCGCGGCTCCGATGTATGCGCTGAGCTACGAAAGACAGGCCACACGGTGCCCATTCTCATACTTTCGATGGTCAGCGATGTGCGCTACAAAATATCGCTACTGCGCGCGGGAGCAGATGACTATCTCACCAAGCCCTTTTCCTTCGAAGAGCTGCTGGCACGTATCCATTCCCTCCTGCGCCGGCCATACAAAATAGAAAGTGAGACTATGCAAATCGGCGAGCTCAGCTTGAATTCCCTTCAGCACACCACCCTCCTTCACGACCGACCCGTCTATCTCACCCGCAAAGAATTCATGATGCTTGAGCTCCTCATGCGGAATGCCGGCACGGTGCTTTCCCGCGGCACGATAATGGAGCATGTGTGGGACACCTCAAGCGATCCCTTTTCGAATACTATCGAGTCACACATTATGAGCATTAGGAAGAAGCTGGAGGATAACCAGGAGCGCCGCTATATAAAAACTATTCCCGGCCGTGGCTATAAAATCGAGCCGGAATAGCCGTGCAAAAGACTTGGTGCCTTAGGAGAGATGGATGCTGGTGTAGGTTTCGCTCGTAATGATAACGTGGTCAATCAAATCTATACCGATGAGGCGGCCCGCTTCCTTAAGCTGCTTAGTAACCTGGAGGTCGGCATCACTAGGGCGGATATTCCCCGAAGGATGGTTGTGCACAAGAATCACCGCTGCGGCAGCGTAAGCAAGCGCCGGGCGAAACACTTCGCGCGGATGCACAATGTTTGCGTCAACCGTTCCAATCGAGATCACTTCGTCATGCACGAGCTGATAGTGGGCGTTTACGTAAAGGCCCCGCAAATGCTCCTTCGAGAGGTTGCGCATGTCGATCGTGTAGGCAAACACATCCTCCGCAGTGCGAAGCACGGGCACGCCATTCTTGCTCTTCTTATGAAACCTTCTGCCAAGCTCGCCGCACGCAATAATCTGTGCTGCTTTGACTTCAGGAATATCGAGATCTTCAGCAAGAGTCTTCACATCAGTTGCTGAAAGAATACTTTTCTCTCCATACTCTTTAAGAATACGGTTTGTCATCTGGAGAAGATTTTCTTTTTTGGTACCCGTCACCAAAATGACCGCCAGGAGTTCGTCGATCGAAAGTGCCCCAGGGCCATGCTCCACCAGCTTTTCACGAGGGCGCTCCTCGCTTGGCAGGTCGTGAATGGTCAGCTCATACTGTTTTGGCTTTTGCGCGTAGTCATAAAGTCCTTCGTCTCCCTTTTGCCCACAGAATTCCTCTTTTTCATCAATGAAATAAACGCTATTGAGCTGCGTATACGGAACGACGGTCGAAGTGAGTGCTGGTGAAGCCTGAGAAGTAGCGCGCGAGCGAAGGGTTTTGGTGGTCATGCCTTAAGTGTACACTCTCGCTCATCAAGAAATCCTGAAGAAGGCCTATCGAATACCTGAAGGGTGTGGATAAAGCTAGCTCGCGCTTTATTGAGGGCTCTTTCTTCCCTTTATGTTCAGTGGAAAGATAGGGAAAAATACGCTCGTTTTCGCCTTATAGGCTTCCCAGCCTGGTTTTCCTGCCATACTTTTCTCAAGAAGCGGCACCCCTGAGACCTTGAGGAGTAAAAAGGTTATGAGAGCCGGCCCTATAAACGGAAGGAGGGCGAAGAAAAAACCTTGGGCATTAAAAAGCACGCTAAAAGCCATGACCGCCAAACTCCACCACATGAGGCTTTCACCAAAATAATTTGGATGGCGTGTGTATTTCCATAGGCCTTGGTCCATGATCTTGCCCTTGTTCTTTGGGTTTTTCATAAACTTACCAAGCTGATAGTCGCCAATCGCTTCAAAACAAAAGCCGATGACCCAGCCGATAAAACCGATGAATCCTAGAGTCGAAAAAATTAACCCTTTACCATACACATTGAGCAGGAGCACCGGCAACGATACAAAGAAAATAATGACCGCTTGCAGCATAAAAACCGTAAAGAAAGTGTTGCGGTTTGCGTGGGTTCCCCACTGCTCGCGCATTGCCTTATAGCGGAAGTCCTCGGGCTTCCCGCGGTGGCGCAAATAAATGCGAATGGAAAGTCGTGCAGCCCAAATGATGACGAGCAGCGTCGCAAGCACAGCGGTAAATCCAAGCTCGCCACTCACGAGGAAGGTAAAAAAGGTAACGACGACAAACCCCCAGCCGTAGGCAATGTCTGCTATCGTATTGTCTTTTTTGTAGATCGCTATCCCCGCCGCGAAAGACATGTAGATGATAAGGAGCACAAACGCATAAAAAAGTTCAAGGATTTGTATCATGAAAAAAGTATAGCATCGCCTCACTCGCCTGCGCACGGCATGCTCGTGGACTACTTTTCCATGTCGAGCGTGTAATCGATGCGAATTTGGGAGACAAACTCTGGCACGTGACTCACCAGCACCATCGCGCCTTCATAGTGGTCGAGGGCTTTTGCGATGACCGGCAGGTGGCGGAAGTTTATGTGATTGGTCGGCTCGTCGAGAATCAAAAGCCCGGGGCGCAGAAGCTCAAGCTGCGCAAAAGCCACCAAACCCTTTTGCCCTTCCGAAAGACTACCAATCTTTGTCTTTATCACGTCACCCGTGAGCAAAAAGCCCGCGGCCACTTTCCGCATTGCTTCTTCTTCTGGCTTTTTCATCACCGAGAAAAGTGCTTCTCGCACGGTGTGGTCAAAATTAAGTGTGGAGAAATCTTGGCGATAGTACCCGACGACCGTACCCTTTGCGATCGTCGCGCCTTTTGCTTTACCCGTTGCAAGCGCCTCAAGAAGCGTGCTTTTGCCGATACCATTGGGGCCTTGCAGCAAAAGGTGCTGATTCTTGCGAAGCGCAATCTCCGCTTTCTTTTCCACCGGTTTCTTGCCGTGCAGCACGGTGTATGAATTGATCGTCAGAATGTCGCCATACAGCTCTGGCGGCACCGGAATAGTAAACGGGCGAATCGTCTTATCCTCCTTACGAACATCCACAATGTCATCTTCCATTTCCTCAATCTCGTCACGCATGCGCTTTGCGACCATACGCATCTTGCCTCCCTTGTGCGAGAAGAAGTTTGCCTTGTCCTTGTTTTCCTGAATTTTCTTTTCGAGCTGAGCGTTCTTTCGGTTCTCGCGCTCGATACGTGCAAGAATGTCTTTTTGTACCGCGGAGTAGTTTCCGTTATACTGCTCTACTTTTTTCGTGAAAACATCGAGGTACAAGACTCCGTCGGTAAAGGCATTGAGGAATTCAGCATCGTGCGAAATAACCAGGCATGTCTTTTTATACTCCACGAGGAATTTGGTGAGGTGGGCGATACCCGCTTTGTCGAGGTTGTTGGTTGGCTCGTCGAGCAAAAGGAGATCAGGGTCTTTAATGAGTGCAGAAGCAAGAAGCAAACGCGCCTGCTGCCCACCCGAAAAGCTGCGGACCGTGCGGTCATATATTTTCTCCGTAGCACTTTTTGGCAAAACTAAATGAACCGCATTCAGCACGGCATCGATTTTTGGATCGATATCATAAACCTTTTCGGTAAAGCAGTTTTGGAAGAATTCACGGACGGTAAGGTCGAGCTGCTCGCGCGGAATCACCTGAGAAGCAATGGCTATAGACGTGCCGTGCGAGATGAGCACGCGCCCAGACTCAGGCTTTTTCTCGCCCGTAATAAGGCCGAAGATTGTGGTCTTTCCGGCGCCGTTCTGCCCCATGATCGCCACTTTAGAATTCCTTCGCAGCGAAAAACTCACCGTATCCAGGATCGGCTTATTGGGACCATATTCAAAACTCACCTCCTCAAAACGGAGGGCCGTCTCATCGCGCGACATATATATACAAGCTACCTTATTATGGAGGAGCTGTAAAAGACTTTGCCGCGTGCGCGTAGCGCGTTATTGGTACTGAATAAAAAGAGGCTGCGGCGTGAGCTTGAGCACTTGCGCAGGCGTGAGCATGCCGGTGCTTGGGGGCTTGAGGTCGTTTACATAGAAAAGCTTGAAGCCGGTGAACTGGACAGGCTGCGTCGCGACCACCTGCTGGTAGGTATTGAGTTTCTTGGCCTGAGAGCCCCAGCCATCCATATCCATCACCACCTGCACTTCGGCGAGCGGCGTAATGTCCTGGTATCGCGTGACCATGTCTTCCGTGAAGCGGTGCACGACGAGAATCTTTGGTGGCAGATTATTTGCATCCACGAGCTGCGCTAGGTACTTTGCCGCCCAGTTGATATCACTAGCATCAAGCGAGCCAATGACACTGCCGGGCTTTGCGCCGCCATGCATCGCAAATTCGGGATCAAGCGCGAGCTCGACATTTGGCTGTGAAAGATACGTCTTCAAGAGCGGCACTTCGGTTTCCACAGTACTAAGGCCCACCTGCACATCGAGAATTGCTATCCCATGCTCCTGGTTTGCAAGGTCAATAGCCTTCTGGATTTGGTCTGCAGGCATACGAAGGCGGTATTTTCCGTCGGAACCTGCGCTGCCTTGCGCCGTCACGGCAATATAGTCGATGGCAGGCATCGCGGGTGTCGAAGGATCTGCGGCATTCCACTGCGCTACGGTACTATTTAGCATTGAAAGCATCTGCGCAGTCGGATATTTCCCAAGCACACCCATTTGCTTTGAATAGAAATTTCCATAGTACGCAACAATGCGATGGAATGGCAGTAGCGCACCTGCATTTGGGTACGTAGTTTTGACTGGCCAGAGGTGATGGGTGGTGGAAGTAGCTGTAGCGCTGCTAGAACTACTTGCCGTGGTCGACGATACTTTTGGCGCAGGATAGTTTGCGTTTGAAACGAGCTTTGCGTTATAGGCAGCTATCTGCGCAGGAGTCATGGGGCCATAGGTGATGGTCGTGGTGGTCGAGGAGTTGTAACCATTGCCTGTGGTTCCCGAAGGCGAGCTGGAACTCGTCTGAGCATCCGCGCGGTTGTACTGGACGGAAAAGAGGTCGGTAAACCCAAGGAAACTTACACTCCCTATAAAAACTACACAAAATACAAAAACTACATAGAAAATTATCCTCGCTGCATTTTGCGCTGGCGTAAGTTCAGGCATTTTTAAATATTAACACAGGATATCTTCGACTAATTCAGGAAAATGCTCTTGGTTAAAGTGCTGCCGGTCCTCAAACGTTCTGATTTTCGCTTCAGGAAGACGTTCCTTAAACTTCTCAAGCTCAGAAAACGGCACTACAGGGTCGTCTTTACTATGATACAGGTATATTTGAGCAGACTGCTTGGCAAACCGCGACACATCACTCGGAACACCGAAAAAAGGTATCTTTTTGCCATTCTCACTATCAAATGGCGCGGCTACTAAAAATGTCCCCACGACTTGCTTTGAGAAGCGACTCGTAAAATCATTTTCCGCGAGATATTTGACCAAAAACATTCCTCCGAGCGAATGTCCGACGAGAATTAGCTTTTCTTGCTCTTGTGCAGATTTAGAGGCTACAAATAACGCTTCAAATGTATTCTTCCAGCTCTCATACCGCGCATTATGCGCTTTTGGCATAGCAGGCCGTATTACTTCAAAGCCATCGCCCAAATCATCCTGCAGGTTTCTTTTCCAACTTCTGGGTCGTGATGGACCAAACCACTCTTTAAATGCCGCTGGCATATGCTTTAGGGCATCACTGAGGAACTCTTTTTGCGTCGCGAACGTATTTCCCCCATGAATTACCACTACTTTCATGGTTCTAGCGTATCATGGAGAGAGCGGCGCAACGTAATAAAGAACTGGGACGTACGTTTATAAAGACAAGCTCATGCGGGCTTCATGGTTAGCATTCTTAAATATGATAATGAAATTAAAAACACTTTTTGAGGCATTTGGTGCGGCAGTGATTATCGGCATTACCCTTATCTTTATTGCCTTAACGGGCATTGCCCATGCACAGGCCGCCACAAACGGCTCCTCGAACGACGTGCAGTATTCCTCGCTCCTCGACTACTCCTCTACTGACGCCCTCATAGAAACCAGCGGCTTTACGGCGAGCTCCACCTACGACTGTATTCTTGCTACCCTAAACTGCAGCCCAGTCCCGCTTTCTACAAAAAATCTCCTACCGAGTGCACTTACGACAGGTGATTTTGCACTTGCAAAGGCCTTCCCGAGCCCTGACTACTCCATGGCGCTTGTGCAGTTTACTAACAACCAAGTGCCGACCCAGAAGCTGTACTCTCTTTCAAACGGCATTCCTGCCCTTATTGCTACCCTTCCTGAGTTAAACGCCCCTATTACTAGCGTGTATTGGCCTTACTTAAATGGACAAACCACTGCGGGGGGAACCCTACTTCTTAAGGAGACCGACGGCTCGCTGCAAACCTATAACACGGCAACGGGGGTCTTAAAGACCCTCACCAGCACCCTTCCTTCTAGCGCGGCATGGATTTCCGTTTCGCCTAATGGCCGCTACCTCGCCTACTATGTTCCTGCTGTCGTCTCGACCGGTGAGCGCAGCTATGGCGTGCTCGATATGCAAACAGACAAGCTCTATACCTTAAAAGAGCATATTGGCTACTGGGATCTCGTTTCGGAAGGCGTTCGTGTCTTTGCCTTCTCTCCGGACAGCACCCACCTTCTCTACCTCGACGACCGCAGCGGTTATCAAACACTGTATAACGTGGACCTCACCAAGCTCGCTACGGTGAGTGGCGCCGTGAATGACATGATTGATACGCCGCCTGTCGGCGGTGCGTCCGTGCCCGAAACCTTTGCTGCACAAACGGATGTGAAGAGTCCGCTAGCAGGTACCCGGGTAATTTCGAAGCCGTATGCCATTGAAGACATGCAGTGGCTTACCAATTCTGTCATTGCCTTTACCGCCAACCGCACCAACCCGCTCCAGTGGTCACTCTACAAGCTCAACCTCAACACCTATGCGCTCACAGATATAGCTGATTTTGTCGCTGCATATAACCAGCCGATGCAGGTTGTTGGAAATAATTTACTTTTTGAAACTGCCGACGCGAACGGCCGCCTCGTGAAGGCATACAACATGCTCACGCATACAGTCTCTGGCTTTGCTCTTCCGGTAAACCAATCCATTATTGGCAGCAGCAATAAGGAAGTGCAAAACGACGGCATCTGGAGCGTGTATATGCCTGCAAAGACGGCAACCACTACCCTCCTTGTGTGGCTTCATGGTGGCCCCGACCGACAAAGCGCTATTGAGTACAATTCCTACATGAGCTATGGCGGCTATGACTGGGTGCTTAACCAGGTGCGTGCAGCAGGTGTGCCGGTCCTTAAGGTGGACTACCCGGGAAGTGTCGGCCAGAGTAATGCGTTTGCTGCTGCGGTGAAAGGAGACATCGGCACCACCGACGTAACCGAAACTATGAAAGCAGTGCAGGACTTTGCCGCGGCACATGGCTACAAAAACATCTACCTCATGGGCAACAGCTACGGCGGCTACCTCGGCCTTAAGATGCTTGTTTCTAACCCAAGCCAGGTTAACGGCATGCTTTCGATCGCGGGCGTGACTGACTGGCAAGCACTCCTCACCAGCATCCCTTCCTCTATCTTTAGCCTCGATTTTGGCGGCTCTCCAAACCCTGCTAACCAGTCACTCTATGATGCATCTTCAATAGTTTCCAATCTCGGCAACCTTGGCAACCAAAAGGTTATCGTGATGCAGGGAGATGTGGATGACGAAGTGCCGTACCAGCAGTCAGTGCTTCTTAACCAGGCACTCACCCAGGCTAACAAAAATGTGGAGTACTACACCCTGCAGGGCGAGAGTCATATTCCTGAGAAGCCAAGCTCCTATACCCTCATCTGCAATAAGGCCTTTGAGCTCGTGGGCCTTCCGCAAAGCCAAAGCTGCGTGATGCAGTAGATATAAAAGCATTTTTAGTGTATCTTTCCCCAAGACAAAAGGAGGGGATGGTATGCCAACCAAGGGTGCGTCCGTGTATAGTCATTATGTTTCGGACAAAATGTTGCAGCGTATTCGAGAGAGCGCAAAAGCAGTGCTCGTCTTGCCCTGCAGCTCTCTCTTGATTTCGCACGTTAAGCCTCATGACCAGCTGCTCTTTACGAATGGAAACCATCAGGCACAAAGAAGAGTACTCGTCATGAGGGAATACATTTCTCTCACTGAACTCCTGCACCGTGAATCTATTTCACTTTTGCGGTGCTACGGGTTGGGATTAACCGAAGTTAAAAAAGATTTAGAGTCGCGCTACAACAAAACGTATTGCCTTCGGGTTATTGAGCACGTGAGATATACCAGCAGGTGAAAACAAGCCTACCCAATGCCGCGTCCCTGACGCGGCTTCTTTCTTGTGTGCTTCCTGATACTATTATCCTATGGCACGCATTCATCCCGAGAAAATCCTAAAGTTTGAAGAGTTGCTCCATTCCTTTGCCCTTGTTGAACGCGTAGCGCATATTAAAGGCCGTGACTATCGCGAGAATGACGTCGAGCACAGCTACTTCCTGCCAATGCTTGCCTGGTATGTGATTGATGCCTTTACCCTACCACTCGACGCAACGCGTGCCATTCGCTATGCTCTCGTACATGACCTCGTCGAGGTGTACGCCGGTGATACCTACATATTTGACGAAGAAGCGCGTAAGACAAAATACGTACGTGAAAAAGCGGCGCAGAAGCGTCTTGCCTCTGAGTTTCCCGAATTTCCTTCAGTCCATGAATACATTGAAGCATATGAGTCCCAAGCGGATGCAGAAAGCAGATTTGTGAAGGCGCTTGATAAGATAGAGCCGTTTCTTGCAAACTATTTGCAAGAAGGACGCACGTGGAAAGAAATGAATGTGTCCTACGAAGAGATAATCACAAACAAACGAGAGAAGCTTTCCCACCATCCAGAACTCTTAGCGCTGCTTGAAGAATTGATTGCGCTTGTTGAGCCGAAGAAAGCCGAGTATTTTAATCAGTAATTTAATACTGCCGATAATCTAAGACGTCACCTGCACCGTTGCCGAAGCGCTCGCGCCGCTGGTATCCGTGAAGCTGTAGGTGTAGGTGCCTGGCGTGGAAGTCACGGAAAGCGAACCAGTGCTGAAGTTTCCACCACCGTCAGCATGCGCACTGCTAAGTGTCGTGCCATTTACTTTTATGGTGACGGTTTGCTCATGGTCGAAGTTTGACCCAGTGAAGTCGATGCTAGTGCCGGCTCGCGCGGTAGCAGTAGAAGGAGTGATGATGGCGTGTGGTGTTGAGGTCGTGCCACCGGAACTACCGGTACTTCCGCTGCCTCCAGTGCTTCCACTCGTTCCGGTGCTACTGCTGCCACCTGTTGAGCCGGTACTGCCGGTCGAGCCGGTGGTGCCCGTAGACCCGGTCGAGCCGCTTGAGCCACCCACATTTATAGTGCCTGCCTGGTTAACCCAAAGGTAGTTGTGGGACCAGTCATTTGAGAAGATGCCGAGCGCGATACGGAATATACCTGAAGCCGAAGGGGTCCAGCTTGAGGCATACTGTTTGCTGCCGCTAATGGTTTGATTGCCTGCAAAGTTTTGGAACACTTTGTTGCCGTTGGCATCATAGACTTCCGTATCGACGAGCATGTTTGAAACCGTGCTTCCGCTATTCGTGAAGGTTGCTGAGATAGTTGCGGGAGAGCCAACACTTCCTGAAAGAGAGGTAGCGGTTGCGCTGAGGGCATTTACTGAGGGCGTTGAAGAGGTGCTACCACTACCGCTCGTAACGGTTACGCTCGCAGCATTTCCATTCCATGCCAGAGCCTGTGCCCAACCGCTCGTGAATACGCCCACTTCTACGGTATATGTCCCCGCCGTGGTTGGCGTCCAGGTCGATGCAAAACTCGTGCTGCCACCCGCAGCAATGCTCTGGTTTTCCTCAAAGTTCTGGTATACGCGAGTGCCGCCGCTATACACTTCGGTGTCGATGATGAGACCAGAGTCAGCGGTGCTTCCCGTGTTGGAGACGGTTGCCGTGAGTGTCACCGGAGTGTTAGGCGCCACACTACTTGCTGAGGCAAGGGCGGTTGCCGAAACGGGACCACTCGCACTTCCGCTTCCGGAACTGCTGCCCGAGCCGTTGCCTGATCCTGTCGATCCACTTCCAGACCCCGTCGTGCTGCTCGTTGAGGAGCTCGTACTTGTTGAGGGGTTCGTTATGGTGCCGCCAAAGAAATTAGCCATGACCTGCTCCGCCGGCTTGCCTTGCGGCGTATAGTCAGTGTCGCTTGTGCCGCCTGAGTTTGGATTAGAATTCCAACGCCAAAGGGTAATGCCTTTCATAAATGGCTGCGTGCTCCAGTATCCAAAGAGTGCTTGATATGCGTTTGCCTGGTCATTCATATCGGGTGGGCCACTGATGGACCAGTCGAAAGGAGCGGTGTTTGCATTTTGCACGCTGCGGTATCCTGCCTCAATAAACTGCACTGGTTTTCCCCACTGCTGCACAAGCCAGGCAAGGTTCTGCTGGTTCCAGGTTTGCTCTTCGCTTTCCATTTGAGAAACACTTTCGCTTGCGCCGTTATATGGCATGTAATAGTCGACACCCATCACGTCCAAATTATTCCAGAACTGTATCTGGTCCATTTCATCCGCAGAACCCGAGCCCCAGTTCGAAGCATAGGTGAGCTGTCCGCCATATACTGCACGCACGCGGGCAATGAGGGCGTTCCAATTTTGCGTGTTCGTAGAGTTCACATAGGAAGACGCCATCTGAATGAGCTCTGTTCCCATCACAAACTCCTCAGCATGCTGCGCCTGCCCTATCTGCGCATAGTGCACGAGGAGATTTCCGTAATTAGTAAACCAGGTGGTGCGGTCGGAAGGGTTCACATTTGCTTCCCAGTCCCCCGTCGCTACCTGGATCTGTGGCTTAAGGGCCACACTCATGCCGAGCGAATGCGCTTCCTGGATTGCCGTCACCAGCGAGGCATCAGTTGGCGTAAGGCCATTCGTGCTCACGTCGGTGGAGTAGTCATTGCTTTGCCCAAGGGGGATGACGAGCGTGACTTCATTAGCATGGTCTGCGGCAAGATTCCTCAGCGACTGATACATGCTCGCGCTGCCAAAATCTGTCGGGGATGTCGGCATGATGTTGGCGCCATTCAGCTGAAATGCCGCATGCGCAAAGGAACCAGGAGAAAGTATGAACGAGCTCAGCACCACGACAGAGAAAACACCAAAAAACCTAGGAAAATGCAAAGTGAGTTGTTTCATACGCGTGCAAAGTCATCCAGTAATCCTTTACTTATACGCTGCGCGAGGTTAAGGGAGGATGAAAGAAAAGAGCCCGAACACGGTTGTGTTCGGGCTCATAGTGATGAGCTTGGTTCAGCCGACAGCCTCTTCCAGCTCCTCGAGAATACGGAGTACC
The DNA here is from genome assembly GCA_029288835.1 of Candidatus Kaiserbacteria bacterium. Taxonomy (GTDB): domain Bacteria; phylum Patescibacteriota; class Minisyncoccia; order Phycocordibacterales; family Phycocordibacteraceae; genus C7867-001. The sequence continues at coordinate 32,246 of JARIGN010000028.1, read as the reverse complement.
GCTGCGCGATGATCTGCCGCTTCGAGTATTGGCCTGCCGACCACAATGCGGTCAACACCTGCCTTGATGGCCTTGGCCGGAGTCATTACCCGTTCCAGGTTTTGATCATCCGAAGCGAGCACTGACCACAGAGGCCGAACGTTTGGAGTATTGATGGTCATAGTGGCGGGGAACGCCGCTCGCAAGACAGTGGCTTCTGCGGGAGAGCAGATGAAACCATCCAGAGAACCATCACTTCCTATACGCGCAAGCCGAAGGACCGCCTCGTCAATCGAGGCGAGGAACATTCTCTCCACATCCTGGTCCTTGAAGGTGGTCAGCACGGTCACTCCCAGCACTTCCGTGCCGGGAAGCTTCTCCTTCAGAGCAGCCACCGCTGCGGTACCTGTGGTACATGCCACCGTAAGGAGCTCGGGCTGAGCCTCAGCGAGCATCAACCCATCGGTCTGAAGAGTGTTCCCGATGTCGAAGAGCTTGAGATCGGCGAAGACACTGAGCTCGCGCTCATGCAGCTCGTCGATAAGATCATACCCGACTGCGCGGAGAATGCTGTTCACCTTGATACATACTCCTGTACCCGCCAGTTCATCGGCGAGTTTGAGCACCTTGCTCCGTACCCATTGCCGTCCATTATGCCCGGAAGGCTTAAAGTCGGCTGCGACAATGAGTCGCTCGTTGGTTGTAAGCTTCTTCATGTTCAAACCCCTTTCCTTTGGAGTTACTAGTGTGCGTTGAGACGTGCCCAGTTGTCCTTGGCGGGAAGTGCCTCAGAACCTTGGGCACAGAGCGGGCACTCATGTGCAGGCCAAGCAGGCAGATGTCGATCGATGAGTGAAACGATGCGAAGTCGATCGATCGCCTTTTGGCCGGAACGATTCACTAGCGTGAGAAGTACGTTCAGAGATCTTGCTCCCGCGTCTGTTGCGGGCTTGAGTGCGAGAAGAACGCTCTTCCCCGTAGTAGTTACGTCCTCACATACGGCGATGTGCTTTCCCTTGATCCTCCGAGCCTCCTCAGCAGTGAGAACCATAGAATCAGCGCCATCATCACCCACCTGCTTGGTGGGTGATGCCCATACGCATCCTTGTAGGGTATGCGCAGAGACTCGCCAGGATATGAGATTAGAAAGAAGAGTCGCTCCCGTTGCCGGGCCAATCACCCCTTCGATATTCCGTAGTTCTCCGCCCTGTTGAACATACCGTTCTAGCAGATCGCAAGCAGCTTCTCGAAGAAGCTCCTTCTTAGCTTCGAACTGTTCAGGCGTATCCTCCTTTTCTTGAGGAATAATCTTGCGGCTGTTGAAGAAGCCATTGGAATGAAGCCCCGAAGTAAGAAGGGCGTGCGGCCGTCGAGGATTGCCGTCATGCATCCAGAGCCCATTGCGCTTCTCATACTCACGGACCCATTCTGCCGAAGTTCTATACATCGCCCATGTAGCCTTTTCAATGTGCGCAGGAAAAGCCCTGCATGCTTTCGGGATGAGTCCCGTCCATGCCTGAGTGTACGCGAAATAGCCGAGTTAGCAACGACGCTACCGATGCGAGCACCCTTCCCAGCAGCACGGCCGGCGCATGCCGCCTTTGAGCTTGGAAATACCTTTTTCTATACGGATAAGGCGCGTTTCGGCTTTTTTCCCTGAAGTGACCCAGCAGATCCATTCATTGCGGGCGAGTGGCGTGGTGGCTTCCCAGGTCTTTAGCGCAGCCGGGTTTGCTAACAATGCCTTCTTTAAATCAGCAGGCAGCGGGTGCACGTTGGTTCCTACAGAAACTTTCATGGATGCAGTATAGCAAAACTTGAAATACGATCACTTAGCCCTTTCGTGCTGCCTCAATAGCCGCAATGTCGATCTTTTTCATCGTCATCATTGCCTTGAAGGCGCGCTCTGCTTCTGCACCTCCTGCACTGAGCGCTTCGGTGAGAGCTCGTGGCGTGATCTGCCAGGATATGCCCCACCGGTCTTTGCACCATCCACAGTCACTTTCCTTTCCCCCATTGTCCACTATTGCGTTCCAGTATTTGTCGGTCTCCTCCTGAGAGTCAGTTGCTATCTGGAAAGAGAAGGCTTCGCTTGGCTTGAAATAGGGTCCTCCGTTAAGGCCAAAACACGGAATGCTGTAGACGGTGAACTCCACGGTGAGTACATCGCCTTTCTTTCCACTGGGAAAATAACCAGGCGCATGCACTATTTTTCCCACGCTGCTATCCGGAAACGTGGCAGCATAAAAATGCGCGGCGTCTTCCGCACCTTTTTCAAACCAGAGACAAATAGTGTTTTTAGATTTCATATACTTTTATCATACTGGATCTTTTCCTTCTTCAGGATGGAATCAAGACTAAGGGCGATCCAGGACCTTCCTGCCCACAAAGCGAGAAGCACAAAGACGTAAATGATAGCAGTACCAATGTCTGTAGACCCTGCTACATAGGGACCACCAAAGCCTTCAGGTACGCTCCAAATAATGAGGGCGAGGAGGATGCCTCCGGCGAGTGCAGCGCGGGTGAAGAGTCCAAAAATAAGACCGAGCGCAAGCGCGGTCTCACTAAGCGCAACGATAACAGCAAAGAAGTGCGGGTTTATGGAAACAAGATGGACCCATCCCTGTATCCAGGCTGCTATCAATGCAGGTTGTCCATCCAGTGCACCAGACACCTGGTCAACGAATCCATTTTGAAACGCAGGCTGCCACTTGAACCACGCATCAATTCCGCAGACGAACCCAAATGCAATCCGTATGCACGCCATTAGTTTTTCCTGGGTCATAGTTATAGATAAAATACCACGAATGCCTTTTCTATGCCCTTAGAATATCTAAGGATTCTGTAGCGCGGCTTGAAGATTCTGAAGTGCGGCCACTGCAGTCTGCTGGTTTGGATGCACTGCGCGAATTTCCCGAAGCACCTTGTCTATTGCCCCATCCACATGCGTCCAAGCGGTTGGATTGATTGGCTGAAGTTGTGCTTGAGCGTTATCCCATGCTCCTTCGATATCATTTGCGCGCGCGTTTGCGATGGTCCAGTCATTATTATTTACTGCCGTGAGCATAGCGTCCGTGAGAGAGGTGAATTTCGAGAGGTCACCGAGCGGCGCCGAATGGCCCGCCGCACTTCCGGCTGCTGCAGCTGCGGCAGCCTGGCTTTGTATCTGGTGCTCACGGAAGAAATACCCTCCTATTGAAAGGACGAGTAAGATGCCAATAACCACGACCAGCTGCGTGAATGCTCCTTTAGACTTTTGGTCATCTTCTTTTTCTTCTTGAACAGGGTCACGCATGACATCCTTATGGCTGAGTGCCAAATAGGATACGGAAATGATAATGAGCACAAGAAAGGCGATGGTAACGGCCGTCGGCCCAAATCCTAGTCCACCGTTTACCGGCGACTGCGTGAGAAGATCTCCAAGCGAGGCACCAAGTGGTCTCGTGAGTATGTATATAAACCAAAAGGATAAAACAGGATTGAGTCCCACGCGCCATCCTACCGCAAATATGCCGATTGCAACCGCAACGATGATGCCCGTCGTGACATACCCAAGGCCTAGCGCTTCAGACATAAGGTCCCCAGAGGCAGTGCCAAGCGCAAACGCAAAAAGGATGGTGAGCCAGTAGAAGGCTTCACGTCGAACGGTGAAGATAGAGTGGATCGAAAGCGTCTTTTCTTTGGTGTACCAAGCCGCAAACGTTATCGCGAGCAAAATTGAGAATAAGATGGTGCTGAACTGAAGCGGCACATGCAGGTTATCGCTCAGGTTATCAGTCACGAGGGTGCCAAACACGCTGATGAGCGCGACCGTGAGCCAGTACACGACCGGCGTATATTTCTTTGTCTTGAACTGAATCGCGAGCGCGATGAAGAACAACACTCCCATGATGACCGAAGTGAGGGTAAGGCCGAGATTGAGGTTTATGTTCAGGAAGTCTGCGAGCGTTTCACCAATAGTCGTGCTTAAAATCTTGATAACCCAGAACAGTGCGGTGACTTCAGGCACCTTGCTGAATACGTTTCTTAGGTTTGTTTGGGTCTTGGTGATGGTTGCTTCCATATAAAGTTATATTATTCACTTACGACTACCCCGTTCCAAAAGGCAATGTAGTTAGTAAAGTCTTTTCCCACGCGCTCTATCGAGCCTTCTTTTGGAGCTGGATAATACCAGGCTGCATTCTCGTTCCGCTCTCCTCCCACCACTAGGGTGTAGTAGTGTGCGAGACCTTTCCAAATACAGGTAGTGGTATAGTCGGAATCCTCCAAATATTCTCGCTTCACTGCGTCAGGAGGAAAATACTGATTACCCTCAATCTCTATCGTCTTGTCGCTCTCGGCGATAATCGTATCATTCCAGACTGCTTTCATGAGTGAAGTATAGCATTTTATAGCTTTTTACTAATGAAGAGTTTGATAGGACGTATGAGCCTTTGTTAAGTAGAAGAGCCGCTCCCTGTGAAGGAAGCGGCTCAATGCCTTGCGGCACCGATGCCTAGTCGGTTGCCATCGTGATAGGCGCCTGGAAACGTAGCTTGCGCGCGAACACGACAAGACGCTCGCGCAGAATCCAGACGACGCTGGCCGTTGGTACTAGCAGGGTCTGGAAGATTAAGACGAACAGGGCCCACCAAAGACTAGGGAAACCCTGAACGAGCGGCCACGCATAGAGGGTGATCGCTGCCGCAGCCACAACGGCCAGAAAGCTAAGGTCCTTTTTGTCGAAGGAGCTCCGCGCCATGAAGAGAACGAGGATGGCGAAGGTCACAATCGGCATCGCAGCCGTGGCCACATACAGATAGGAGCCGCCGTTCATCGTGTAGTGTCCGATGAAGGTGGCGGAGCCGTGTGCATCTCGCACCCTGTCGAACTGAACTATTTGGAGGTTATTCCATTGCTGCATCAGCAGGAATGCCCCGGCATAGAAGCGGCCGTTGCACTGTTCTTGATTGCGTTCCATGTACCAAAGTCCTTATTCTGCCATTTTGTGTTGAATACTCAGTACTATATGCAATTTTTTTTACTAAAAGTCAATTGCTGATAGTCTGGAAAGATGCTGGAACTTTTATGCTACACTCATAGCGGAAAGGAGGTCTCCATGAAACTGACCTTGCTCCGTTGGTGAAAAACGCGGGTCCCGCGACCGTGTCTCCCCTTCCACCGGAGAGACCTCTCATGAGATACAGGACAGGTTTACAACCGTATCCGCACACGTCCTCTCATGACGATCATTAACTGCTGTATGTGAGCGGTAGTGCGCGCTCTGAGTTGCCATGAGTTGGGTTCCACTCCAACTTATGATGACCGCGTACTGGTAGAAGCCACCAATATATCTGGTTCGATAGCAGAACGACAATTGTCGTTGGACACCGTGCAAGCGCTGTCCGAGGTGAAGAGGAGTGAGATCCTCACTTGCACCAGGCCCCATCGAAAGGTGGGGTCTTTGCGTTATTGAAATTAGCGAGCTGAGAGTCTAGTACGATGTGGGGACTTTTTTCGAGGTAGCTACTTGACAAAAGATTTTCTATATATAAAATCATTTTAGGTTTGGAAAATGGGAGTTAGGAATGGACTTAGCGGCTTTTCGGAGGGGCTATAAGAAAGCCCTCAACTATCCTCATCACTCACAACCCCCTGTCGATGAACTTGTCACCAAGCTCAAAAGCATGGGAATTGAGGTGAGAGACATCGGACACGTGACCAAGGTGCCCAGTGACACCCCGATCATGCGCATCGCTCTTTCCAAGAAAGGTGCTACGCGTGTGCTTCAGGTCAACCGTGAACATGTGGTCCTGCAGGATTCGTCGGCGGACACTACCACTGGCGTGTACCGCGGCCATAAGAGAGATCCTAGAAGTGACGTACGCGAGTTTGATGAATCCGAATAACCAAAACCCTGCAGGAAGCCTTGCCTCCTGCAGGGCTTTTCATTTTATTTGTTGCTGCGAATCTGGTACGACGTTGGAACCTTTATAATGCAGCTCTGATAGATTCAATAACACCAAAAAGCTCTTCATCAGGGCTCGCGGCACGCGCGCCAGGACGGTAAAGAAATTCTCTCGGCTCATATTGATATATGCCTGCATCCCCTTTTTTACGAGGAACAATGTGCAAATGAAAATGCGGGACAGACTGTCCTCCTATCTCCTCTTCGTTCCATGCATAGTTGAATCCTTGAGCTTCGAAGGCTTTGAGTGATGCGGCTTTGATCTTTTCTCGTAGCTCTTCAATTGCAACTTTCTCTTCTGGAGTCGCCGCTTCGTAGTATTGGATATGACGCTTCGGTACTATAAGAATATGGCCCGGTACGATCGGTGTATTGGTTGGGAATGCGAAAGCAAGATCATTTTCTATGATCGTTCGCTTTTTAACATCAGGATTAGTGCAGAATGCGCAGTTCATACAAGGAGTATAGCGCGAAAATAACGAGCTGGGGCAGCTAGACGATGTTCGAACCCACACGTCCCGTGCGAATGGTGCGAAGCGTCGGAAGGATGGGTCGCTGATCCCTCCACGTGCGCTCCGTCGAGCGGAGAGGTTAGCGCGGAAGCTCGCGACACTCCTCAGCGAACCTCCGTTCGCACTCCTCCTCCATGAGATCGAGGATCTCCAGGCGTGGGTAAGAATTGAGCAGCAGAACAGGCAGCTGGAGCTGCCACTAGCCGCATAGTGTCTCCAATGTCTCCCACGTCCCTCAGATGCCGAACGTGCGAGTTAGTCCGATCCGTCTGCTGACTCCGATCCCATCGGTGTCGCCATCAGACTTTGATTAATCAGCCGCAAAAGTCCGATCGGTTCACTTGCGCTTGCTTCCCACTGAGCCCGCGCTTCGTTCATATTCTGTCTGGTCCAGTTCAAAACGTCCTCTAGCAAATCGAGCTTCGCCGCTCGCCGACTATCGTCTTTTGGCATCGCAAGAACTCGATCCACTTCATCCCGAAAGTGCCCAGGATAAAACCGTTCGAAGTCGGGCTCGGAGAATGGGGCGCACCTGTCGCCCTCTAGGAACGGGAACTTTTCTACCAGCTTCGCCACAACGTCCCTGCCTACCGTGTCGCCATCAGTGCGAACCCACAGGGTCTCTTTGTAGACGGGCTGTAAATGTATGAACGTGACAAGCCGTTGAAAGTCAGCGACCGCAGCAGAAACCTTCCCAACTCCGCCACAGGAAAAGGTTCTAAGTTTATTCTTAAGCGAAGGCTCGAACTGTGGGATCAGTATGTCCCGGATTATTCGCTCTGCAGACGACTCCTCCAAGAACAGCCAAGCTTCATGCAAACCAAAGTCGGCAAATTCATATCCCAAGTCTCTCAGTAGAGCGACATGGGCCTGCGGCGTCTCTGGCACTTCGCTCACCTCTGAGGGTGCAGCGAGCTCTGTTGCGGTCCTCGAAACACGAAATAGTTTTGCGTCAGGCTCGGTGGCGAGCTCTCGAACGACTATGTTGGAGTGTGTTGCAACGATAAACTGATTGGTCTTGCCCGCGTCCCGCATAAGACGTAGGAGCGATTTCAGTCCAGTTGGGTGCAGGTTAGTCTCAGGCTCTTCGATGACGAAAATTTTGTCCTCTTCGACACAGAGAGCGACGATCAGGGAGACCATTTCGGAGACGCCATCACCCATTTGCTCCAACGTTATAAACGTGTGCCGACCTAGATAAGCACCGGCTTCCTTCCCTCCACCTGAAGCCTTTGTTGTTATGTCTATTCCCACGATGTCTCGCATTGCGGCAAGAAATTTCTCATGATCAGGATGACCAGCGGTGGCTACCTCATCAATAAGGCTAACCAAGTTTCTGTGAGTGCCGCTGACTTCGGCCTGGATTCCTAAATTAACGGTCTGATCGAACGCAACCGCCTTCCTTTTGGCAATGAATGGAACAATTACATTACCAGGCCGGTGTTGAGAAAAGGTCGGATTTTGATCTTGAAAAGTCACCGTGTGTATCGTGGGAGCTGAATTTGGCACACTCCCTTTGTACACATAAACGACACGCAATCTTGATTCGCCGTCCGGGCGAGCGCGAACGTTCGCATTCGGTGCTATACCTGAAAGTTGGACCTCCGAATACGAAATTGAGGAGCCTGGTCGGAGGTCGCGCTGGGTGAATGGGAAGCCCTGTAAATTCAGTAGCGACTTTAAGATTGTCGACTTCCCCGCATTATTGTGTCCAACGAATATATTCATGCTCGGGCTGAGCGGGATCTCACCGGTGTCTTCAAAGCAACGAACGCCGCTCAAGCGGATAAGGTCAGCCTTCATGCCCGTATTCTACGCCCAATTCGCCTGGGCCGCGAACTGCCGAGTCCGGTTCTGGCACGAGACGTAGCCGTGCGCCCCCCCGCTTCCCGCGGGAGGATGGGAAGGCCAGCAGGTCGACTGGCACCTTATCAACCAACCGCACTGCACCATGACCTACAACGACGAACGAAAGGTCGAGTGGCTTCGCCGCCTCGGTAACCGCAAGCGACACGCTCGCGGGGAGTTTGAGGAGCGCAACCTTCTCCAGAATGCCCTCGGTCCCGAGGAGCAGGAGGTCGCGTACTGGGACTTCTTCGATGCCTGGGATCGGATCAAGGAGGAGCAGGAGGAATTTAGCTTCATCCTCTACGAGTTTGGAGAGTACCTCTATGCCCTCTTGGGCCTTCCTGAGAGCTTCGCGACCAGGTCGGGAGCCCGCTCTGAAGAGCCCTAGCTCCTAGGCTGGATTCCTAGTCTCGCACCATTGGGACACGGGGGCGCCCGCTAGCCAAGGCTACGAGGCGTGCCCAGATTCAATTGGCTGCGATGTATGGTCTGGTACCAGGTTATGTGAGCTGTTGTAAGGGTTTTTTGGCGGATATTTTTCGCTGCCATGCACCCCTTTAGGTCTATATTTATAGAAAGTTTTGTACCCAAATATGGCCTCCATGGAAAAATGGGTTTTGAAGAAAAGCCCTTACCTACGCCTTTATTCGCTGATTTTCCTATTTCCCAATTGACAAGGCGTTCGAAAAATCAATGATTTAAGTATGGGCACCGCTCACGCACATACCCAAAAACGCTCATACACAAAGCAACCATCGCGCATGGCTTATTCTGCAAGGCTTCCCAATGGCCAAGAAGTGCCAATTTGCTATAGCGCGAACGCGTGGTGGATGGATGAGCAGAAAGTTGAGAAACTTATTGCTGCTTTTCGAATCGAGGCCACGGTTAGAGAGGCCTGCGCATACGCTGAGATCACTGCCCGGCAGTACAAGTATTTCTTAAGGAAGAATCCTTCCTTTCGCGAGGTCCCTGCAGTGCTTAAGCTTGCAATCCTCCTCAAAGCACGCACTACCGTGCATCAAGCTATAGAAATGGGAGACCCGGATCTGGCCATGCGGTATCTTGAATGGAGGCTTCCCGAGGAGTTTGGGCTTTGATCATGCTGGCTACTGGGTCACGGGTAGCTCCTCGAATCCATTCCAAAATCCAGTGACGGTGTATTGCCACTCAAAATTCCCTTGGATTGGTGGAAGACCACTCAAGTTAACCATGGCATATCCTTCGCGTGTTTGATCTGGCGGAAAAAGAGCTTCCGCATTTCCATTAACTAACAGGTCAGCAAAAGTATCTTGCCCAATATGTGAGCAGGAGGAATTTATTACTGTAGTTGGGCAATCGTATGCATCTACTGTAAGACTCACTCCCACGAATCCGTAGGGTGAGTTATTAGTGACCTGCCCTAGTATTTGGAATTTTCCATTATTACAGTCTGGATATATTCCTCCTCCCTCTAACGAAATCGGCTGACACCCTAACTGCAGGTTGGAAAATTCTATCTCGGACATGGAGATTGAAGGAGTGGTCGTATTGGATGTGTTCGCTGAGCTACTTGAAGTACTGGTATTTCCACTGGTATTGGAACTGCCTGATGTGAATATAACTATGCAAAATAAGCCTATTGTTATAAGTATGAGGTAGTAGAGCACTGGATTAACCCTGCGTTTCTTAGATTTATGCGTACTCTCCATACAGCGTATTCTTTAAGATTAATATCGTGCGTGCCTGAACGTTGGTACTGTAGCTTCATCCAGAGGGTTAATGTAGTTAGTTATCCCCTCGTTGACGCTCTAGCTTAACCGTAGCATAGATATTCCATTTTGGAATATCCCATAATGGAATACAGCCTATAGGTATGAAGAAATCTATTCATACCAAGGAACGTTCCGCGTTCGTTGACCGACTTAAGAAAGCACGCTTGGAAGCAGGACTTACCCAAGCAGAAGTAGCTCAAAAGCTCGGATGCACACAGTCATGGGTATCCAAAATAGAGGCAGGCGAATTACGCGTGGAGGCTATTTGGCTTAACCGACTTGCAAAAGTATATGGAAAGAAAGTTGAGTACTTCTTGTAATAGCTTGGGGAGAGAAGATTAGAAAGACATATCTTCTTCACTTGAGTCAGAGGCCTCTTCAGTACTGCTCTCCATTTCTTTTTTAACCTCATCAAATTCATTCTCAATTTCCTGTAAGCGAGCGCGACTATCCTTTATGAGAACAGAAGCCTCTTTAACCTTAGAAAGACCCTCCTCTACATCTATTTCCTCCTGATGATCAAACCAATCAGCTATCTTGGAGAGCTTCGTCAAATTCTCACTTAGGTTTACTTTTTCATTAGTCATAAGATTTAAGTTATTTCTTTAATTATCGTCTCTGCGCCGCCATCAGCAAATCGCAAACTTAGAGCCGAGCATTTAGTAAGATCTTTGCTGGACTTAATTACCTTACCCTCAGCGAAGGCAAGGCTATACCCAAGTTTTAGTTGTCTCTCAGGATTATTCGTTTCAATTAGTCTTTCCATTTGTTGTAAATAGGTACTGCAACCTTTTACGCGCGCACCGAAGAGAGCTATGAGGCGAACTGGGGTCTTAACCAAATACTCCGATTTTGCGTATTTGGTCGATGCGCCAAAACGCGAAAGTATCGTCTTTGAATAACCCTCCATTTCTCTTTTTGACTGTCCAATGGCATATCCGATTTTAGTGAGACCATCTCTGATAGTTCTTTCAGTTTGAGTATAGAGATCAAAAATGTGTTCTAGTGCCCTCTCTATTCGTATGTACGTTCTGTCCAGATCTCCTGCGACAGAACTAAGCATGTATTCATAACTTCTTAAAATTATACTTTCTGATTTTTGTAGAGAGTACTGAGCGGTACTCCACGATTCATTAAGAAGTTCAGCAACTAAAGAAGGTGTGGATTCCATCGCATCCGCAGCTAGTGCTGCGAGTGGCACATCCTGGTGGTGACCAAGACCCGCAATGACTGGTGTAGGGAAAGAAGCAATCTCTCGTACCAATGCTTCATTATCAAAACCAGCCAGAGACTGGATCGATCCACCACCCCTCAAAATCACAAGCACATCGATATCTTCTTCACGAAATGCTCGCACTGCAAGCGTTATGTCCTTTCCAGATTCTGGACCCTCAACTCGAGTATCTCGAATTCGGACTTTAAATCCATACTTCTTTAAATTATTGTTGAAATCGTGTATTACCGCGCCATGCACTGACGTGACTACGCCAATCCTGTGGGGATATGCAGGAAGCGGTTTCTTTTTTGAAGGTTCAAAAATTCCTTCTTCTTCTAGTTTCTTCTTTAATTTCTCATATGCTTTAAGTAGCGCTCCCTCACCTACCAACTGAACTGAATCGGCGATGAATGAGAGCTTCCCGTGAGGACCATAATAATTTGGCCTCCCTTTTACTAGAAGCTCCATACCAACTTCTATCTCTACGCTACTCATTGCGTACCGGCTTCGCCAAATGGCGCAGGGTAATGTATCCACTGAATCCTTGTCTTTGATCGTAAAATACACATGTCCGCTTCCGTGTTTCTTTACTTCGCTTACCTCACCGACAACATCCCCAAAGACTGTCGACAGCTTAGCGTTCAGCTCGGCAATATACTCTTTGACAGAAAATGGGGAGCTTTCTTCGGGCATAACTATGGGATTAGTCCAACTTGTTGCACAAGCCTTTCTGGAATTGGAAGACGTTCTATAGCTCGAGGCTCAACTTTTACTGCATCTGATCCGTATGACTTACCGACCAAAAAGAGATTTTTCAGTATTTCTTCTTGGTTTAGCAACTCTATTAATTTTGCTATATACGCCTTACTGTTATTTTTTGGATAAATACAGAGAAAACCATTGAGAGGAAGTACCTGTGCCTTATTATGGATGAATCTTGAGCTTCGTCGTCCCAAATATGAAAATAGAATAGGTGGCGGATTTCTTTTTTCCATTTTAAACCAAGTACGGCGTGCAGCAACTAAAGATGTTTTATTGACACCCTTTTCTTCACCATGTTCAAGATAATTACGTACTGAACGCGGCAGATCAGCAATATTATCGGTGTCTATATAGAGTAAGTATCGAGGCCTGCCTTTAGCATCAAGTGCTTGAAGAGTTTTCTCGTCAATTACATTTCCCACTAGATCTCTAGTCCTTCCAATAGTTGGAACTAGGTATTCTTCTGGAATATTGAACTGCTCTACTGTTTTCAAATCAAGTAGGAAAAAATCATTATTACCAGTTGCTATACCACGCATTGCAACAGCAAAATCAGCAAGAGTGTATTTATGCTCTTCTGTTTGTGGTAAGCGAGAAAAGCCAGTCTTAAGTCCTTCTTTCAACGATCTTTCGAATGAAAGCATCTTTTCAGGGTTCGTCTTATTAATATCAAAATTGGTCCTAACCCATTTCAGTAGTTCAGCGCGATCCTCCACTAAGCATTTTGCCCATGAGAAAGTTGCTTTAGGTTTTGAGTTCTCGATAAAGAAAATTATGGCATTCGTATCAACACCAGGAAAAGGTGTCGCGTTACCAGTAAAAGTTAACACCGCATCTATACGATAGTGTTTCGTAATCCATTGCCAAAGATCATTTGCAAAGACTCCCTCGCATATATCTGACGATACAATAAATGAAAGACGACCACCTTTTTCTAAAGAGAGAAGGCTGAGAATGAGAAAATATATATGAAGCCCTGCCCGACCATCTAGCTCATAGCCTAGATGTTTTTGAGCCAAAGACTTAAGAGTTTGTTTCTTATCCTGAGAAATACGGTGATGTCGTATGTACGGAGGATTTACGACTATAGACTTATATTTCTTTTCTAGGGCGATCTCCACGAAATCCTTAGTTTGTAAATTCTTCAAATCTTTTGGATCAAGGATTTCTGCTTCTTTAATCTGATCAATCAGCTCTGAGTCAATATCGGATCCAAATAAGGATATCTCTCTTTTTAATGTCTTCTCGAGTCTTTTAGCTGCTGTGAAAAAAGCGCCCATTCCATGAGCAGGATCAAAGATATGATCTGATTTATTGCTAACTGCATAAGTAACCATGCAGTCAGCTACCCAACCAGGTGTCCAAAACTGCCCCAATTCTCTAAGTTGCTCGCGGGTTTTCACCTAAGCAGTTTAACTTGACTTACAAACCTTTCAAAATCTCGAGGGCTTCGCCCCTTATGGTCATAGAACCACCAGAGAATGTCACATAAGGGAAAATATGCCCATTGTTATCCACGATGGTCTGAGCCTTTAGATCTGGCTGCTTTGTTGATTCAGCCAATGGATATCCGAGATAGAAATGGGCTTTATAAAGGGTCTTTTTCTTAGAAGCCTGGCCCGCATTTGCGAACTCATAGACCGAGGGCTCGATAGTGCCATCGTCTATAAGACTATTCATGTCTGCAAAAGCAATGCCATACGCTTCATCAAAAAATGCGTGCCAGATATGTAGCGGGAGATTCGGATTCCGCGACTGCCACTCCTTAAGAGGCTGACGGTCCTCCTCTTTGACGATTATTGTTGGCAGAACAGCATTTTTCGCCAATCCCATTTTCCCTCCCAATCGCTTTTGAGGTTTGAGGGTGTGGTTATACATTGGCATTTGCTTAGCAACCCATAGGCTGTTCTCGCATTCAACTGCCATAATCGCGAGTGACAGCAAATCTTGTATTGGTTTTTCATCCTCTGAATGGAATGGTAGTTCCTCAACACCATCAAGCTCATCTACGAGCATGAGTGCATGTTGCTCTTGTTCCTTACGAAAGATAAGAAGGTCGGGACGCTTAACCGAACCAAGACCTGTCGCTTCGAGTCTCTCAAAATAACGTTCGTAGGCCTGTGGGTCGTCATCTGGGGCAGTACCACTCGGTCCGTATGGAAGCGCGAAAAAATCCCCCGTCTTATTTACGGCTTCAACTAGCTGGTTCTCGCTCCAAGCACCCTGAGACCAGCGCATCAAGAAGTCGCTACCACGCAGCTTTCTTTTTGCCATTAGTACTAGCCTATACCAGAAATCGTGCTGTAGCTAGTATCCCCTTCTGATACCAGACTTGGTGGGCGTATCCGTATTGGGGTCTCTTAGTAAGTATAAGACTACTCGACATTACTTTATACGATTTTAAAGCCAAAAGAAAGGGTTATTCCCAAAGAGATTTATCCCCTCCCCTCTCCTAGACTTCCCTCACCTTCTAGGGCTTTGTGTATGGTGTATGGACCAAACGGCACAATACGGGGCTCAGGTAGGGTTTGCGGCAGTCCAGGCAGCAGAGCCACTCAGATACTGCCTCTATGCCCGAAAATCAAGCGAGAGCGAGGAGCGGCAGGCGCTCTCAGTAGATTCACAAATTAACGAGATGTTAACGACCGCTCAGCGTGAAGGACTCACTATTGTCGACATATACCGGGAATCGCACTCCGCGAAAGACTGTGGGCAGCGCCCGGTCTTTAACCAGCTCCTCACGGATATCCGCTCAGGAAAGTTTAACGGCATACTCGTCTGGCACCCTGATCGCCTCTCCCGAAATGCAGGAGACCTGGGAGCCATTGTCGACCTCCTCGACCAGAAGAAACTTATTGAAATACGCACCCACAGCCAGCGCTTCACGAATAACCCAAACGAGAAGTTCCTCCTCATGATCCTTGGAAGCCAGGCGAAGCTCGAGAACGATAATAAGAGCATAAACGTAAAGCGTGGACTTAAAACGAAGTGTGAACTGGGGCTCTGGCCATCGGTCGCGCCAACAGGATATGTAAACTCAAAGAATAAGGATCAGAAGGGTGTGGTCTTTATAGATCCTGAGCGAGCACCCGTTATTAAAGAGATGTTCACGAAGGTAGCATATGAGGGGTGGAGCGGGAGGAAGCTATACCGGTGGCTTAAGGAGATTGGGTTTACATCACGAAGCGGAAAGGCACTCACACTGAGCAACATATACGTGATACTCGCGAACCATTTCTATCATGGAACCTTCGAGTATCCGAAAGCGAGCGGTAGATGGTTTCAAGGAAAGCACGCACCACTCATCTCAAAAGAGCTCTATGACGAGGTCCAGAAGCAGCTCCATCTCCAGATACGGGCTAAGGGCAAGTATAAGGAATTTGCCTTCACCCGCATCCTCTTCTGTGGCGCTTGTGGGTCAGGAGTGACGGCCCAGGATAAGTATAAGAATCTGAAAGACGGCACCATAGCCAAATACACCTACTATGGCTGCACACGCTCAAGGGATATTAACTGCAAGGAGGGATACATTGAGGAGAAGATACTAATCAGCCAACTGGTCGGGATCATCGACCAAATCGATCTCGATAAGTCAGGCCTCAGGAAAAAGCTTGAAGTTGAGATCGAGCGTCACAATGCATTCCAGTCCAAAATTCTGGGATTGAAGGAAGAGGAGTGCATCGCAAAGGAGGTAGATATAAGGAACTACGCGAAGCACGTTCTGAGCTATGGGAATTTATTTGAGAAGAGAGATCTGCTGACTTGTTTGAAGAGTAAGCTGAAACTAGAGCAGAAAATAATCTCTCTAGACACCAGTCATCAGACGGAGCAACAACCCAGTTAAATAGACAAAAGCCTCAACCTCTTTGTGTGTTGGGTCGCTTCCTGCGTGTCGGCTACCATACTCATTTGCGAGCTGCTTGTAGTAGTGAACAATATTTTTATATTCCTTCGGCAGTCCAAGCTTTTCTACGAGCTCATCCGAGTTCTTATCGAACGAGCGATCGTTTTTAAGGATTTCCTTTGCAAGAGCTTCTACGCTTGTATACGAATTCGTAATCGCATCCTTACCCGCGGAAGACGTCTGGATGGATTTTTTGTAATGACCGAGAGCAATAGCAAACTGCTTTTGAGTTGCAGGGTAGTTTGATAACCATTCAAGGGTATCGGAAATCAGCGCCTCGTCGAGTTCTTTCGCGCCTGAGAGGTAAAACTTGCCATCCTTCCAAAAGACACCGAGATCGGTTTCTGATAGAAGCATGATTCGGTTCATCCTTTCATTAAAATTCCAAATGTTGATTGATTCTTCCGACCTATTGAAGCCATAGGGGTCATAAATTTGGCCTGGTCGATCTTCAGCCAGATATTGATAAGCCTTCTCTACAACAGAAAGAGTTTGATAGAAATCACCCTTGGTCATCGTCTCCATAGTCACATCAGACCAGTAACCACTACCATATTCGCGCGCCTTCACTCTATCTCCCCAAGGCTCACCCAGTTCTTCGCTAATCCACCAAATAAAATTCTCGTCGTAGAAGATTCGACCTTTGTTGTCTTGAAGCCACCGGAGAATAGATACACTGATACGATTAAGAAACCGCTTGCGTGCTTCAGCAGCATCTGCCTGATCTAAACCCATTCGTTTTCTGAAATCGGTATTCACAGATAGTTTGGTCGGTATACATGAACAGGGTTAGCTCCTCGACCAGGGCCATCAGCGTAAATTTTTACTGATTTGTTTTCGCACTTCGGGCAACTGAAATACGCAGGATTGCCGCACGGCTGCATCCTTATCGTCTTACGATTGTCGTCCCAGCAACAAGAGCAGTAAGGTCCGTCATTCTTCCCACCCTGCACCAGCCAGTAGGAATTGTTCTCAAACACAAGCTGGCCCTTGGTATCGAGCTTTTCTTTGAGCGTCTTATTTTCCGTCTCCAACTCAGAAATCTGCTTTTGCATTTCCAAAAGCTTTTCTTGCACCTCAAGAATCTGACGGTATTGTTCGATTTTACCCGCCTCCTTCAAGATCCCTGCCGCATCTTTAAGTCCATCGTATATACCCATAGTGAAGAGAATTATACGACAATTCGAAGGTATGCAGCAAATCTGACTCCTCTAGGTCCTTCGATACTAAACTAGGCTGCTGCGAGACTAGGACTCGAACCTAGATAACAACATCCAGAGTGTTGTGTCCTACCATTAGACGATCTCGCAAGTATTTATGTGACGCGCCAGACGGTAGTTTCTAGCGCGCCCCTACGAATGTAGTAAGGAGATTCTATCAAATCTAAAGGGAAAACTCCAGCTGAGAATAGCTGGAGTTTTCTTGACCTTGCGGCGTAAATTTATTGGCTATTGGGCGCTCGCCGTGGAGCTTGCGGTAACCGTTCCGGAGGCCTTAGGACCGGTGCCCTTCACCGCAGCCTCAATGGTCTTAATATCTGCACGAGCTGCCTTGAGGTCGGCGGTTGCAGCCTTAAGCTTTGCTGCAGCGTCTTTAAGGGCTGCAGTGTTTGAAGCCTCAGTCGATGCATTTCCCTGGTCTGGCTGGAGATTCTGCGTCTCGGTGAGTGCTGCGGTAGCCTGGGTATTTGCATCTGCTACTTTAGCCTGCATGTCCGTGTAGGCAGACTGCGCTGCAGACACGTTCTTTCCTGCTGCCTGTGCTGCAGAGATGCGTGCAGAAAGGAGGGTGCCGAGGTTTTGCATCTGGCCGACGATGGTCGTCACGCGGTCAACTGCTGCTGCAATGCGTCCCTGTGGAAGCACGAGCATGTAGACGCGGTAGTCCTTGGTGATTGATTCAAGATCAGTCTTTAGGGTTGCGACATCCGTGTCCGCATCAATCTTTGCCTTAAGGGTCGTGAGGGTGCTGATCTCGCTTGAGATGGTTGCCTGGAGCGAAGTCTTCTCGCTCGAGGAAAGCTCCTTCATGTCGCCAATGCGTGTTGAGAGGTTATTTAAATTGGTAATGCGAGCCGTGATCTCCTTGTCGCCTTTTGCAATGGCGTTGGTAAGGGAGACAGTGCCCTTAACCTTTGCGCCTGTGGTGACCGTTGCACCTGTGCCCGTAGTACCGGTTGAGACGTTTGTGGAAACGTTTGCATCACCCGTAACAGCTGCAGTCTGCGCAAACGCAGCAAACGGAGCGAGCGCGAGTGCCGCACCAAGAGTTCCTATAATAAGTTCTTTTTTCATATGTGAGTAAATGGATTACGAATATCGCGAGACTTTTTCTACTGCGCACTCTGCGCCTGGGTAACTTGTGTATTATCACTATCAAGACCACTCATTTGTGCATCGATTGCTGCGGTGTCCTGGGTAAGCGCTGCATCAGAATTGCTGGAGCCGGAAGGAAGCGCTGCGGCTGCAGTTCCGGCAGCTGGACTCGGAGATGGCGGAGTATTTGCAGAAGCACTATTCCCCATATTCATGCCTGGCATGGTTACCGGCACCGAAGAAGTAGCGGTACCGACGGCTGCTTCCTTATTCAAGCTCGCAACCTGTGAGCTGTACCACCACCATGCACCTCCGGCGATGATGATAATCGCAACGATCGCACCAACAATGATTTTTCCTGTACTGGTCATAAGATTTCTCGTTACGCCCCCTATAATGACGTTTCTATTCTACCATTCTTACCGATGGCTCTACAGAAGGTTGGGAAATAAGATAGCTAAAAACCTTGCGCTCCGGGCCGCTTGGCCAAGTCTAACAAGGTTTTTAGCTATCTTCTTTATCTACCCTCTTTTGCTAATAGCTGCTTTCAAGAATTCCGTAAAGAGTGGGTGCGGCGCAAGCGGACGCGCCTGGAGCTCAGGGTGGAACTGGCAGCCGAGATAGAAAGGATGCTTTTCGCGGGGGAGCTCAGCGATTTCCTTGAGGACACCGTCTGGAGAACTTCCGGAGAAGATGAGACCCGCCTCTTCGAGCTGCGGCACATATTCAGGATTAATTTCATAGCGGTGGCGATGGCGCTCCTCTACCACTTCTTCGCCATAGGCTTCGCGCGCAATCGAGCCCTCTGAAAGATGTGCGGGGTAGGAACCGAGGCGCATCGTGCCGCCATACTTCCCTTCCTTAATGAGTGCAACCTGCTCCGGCATCACATCTACGACAGGATATTTTGTCTCAGGATTAATCTCCACCGTGTGTGCGCCTTCAAGGCCAAGGATATTGCGCGCATATTCAATGACAAGCATATGGAGACCATAGCAAAGACCGAAGTATGGAATGCCGTTTTCACGGGCGAACTTTGCGGCCATGATCTTCCCTTCGATTCCCGTCTCACCAAAACCTCCAGGCACGATGATGCCGTCGTATTTTGAAAGCGACTCGATTGGGGTTGGCTCTTTACCGTCTTTTGCAGCATCACGCGTAAAGTCCTTCGCGTTTACCCATTCGATCTTTGGCTTCACCCCCAGAGCTGCTCCAGAGAATTTAAGTGCCTCAATAACCGAAAGGTACGCGTCTGAAAGTACGAAGTCACCGGTATCAAAATACTTCCCCACGATACCTATTTTTACTTCATCGTTTGCAAGTTTGATCTTCTGCACAAAATTGCGCCAGTCATGGAGACCGGTTGATTTAGTCTGCGGTAAGGAAAGGCTTTCAAGGAGACGCTCGCCAAGGTTATCCTGCTCAAAATTTAGCGGCACATCATAAATACTTTCCACATCGGGCGCTGAAATGATATTTTCCTTTGGTACGCTGCACCAGATTGCGAGCTTTTCCTTTCTCTTTTCGTCCATCACGCTCGAGGAACGGGCGATAATGAAATCAGGCTGGACGCCATAGGAATTTAATTCGCGGACTGCGCTCTGTGTCGGCTTTGTCTTCATCTCGCCGAGCGTGCCGGGTGTGGGAAGGTAGGAAACCATGACATAGAGCACGTCACGAGGGTGCTTTAGGCGAAGCACGCGTGCCGCCTCAATAAAGAGTGCGTTTTGGAAGTCACCGACGGTGCCTCCCACTTCAATGACGGATATATTACTCCCGGTATGAGAAGCGGCTGCTTCGATGCGTTGCAAAATTTCATCACGTACATGCGGAATTGCTTCCACGGTCTTGCCGCCATACTCTAGGGCACGCTCGCGATTAATAACGCTTTGGTAGACCATGCCGCTCGTCATGTAGTCCTCCGGGGTGAGATCGCGGCCGAGGAAACGCTCATAGTTTCCCATATCCTGGTCGGTCTCAAGACCGCTGCGAAGGACAAACACTTCGCCGTGCTCCGTTGGGTTCATAGTACCAGCGTCCACATTTAAGTAGGGATCAATCTTAACCAAATTAACCTTGTGCCCGCGTCCCTGGAGAATTAAACCGATGGAGGATGAAGCGATGCCTTTTCCGACGCCCGACATGACGCCTCCCATAACAAAAATGTATTTGTGTCCATCCGTTGCCATACGAGCTTACCTTCTATTAGTACTACCTTATCCTTAGACTCGCAAATAACGGCGCACCGCGAGAATGCTCGCAAATCCACCTAGCAACACACCCGCGCCCACGACAATACCGAATATCTCGAGGAAATGTGAGGTGTAGTACGCGAAGATATTGAATCCAGCGAGCCAGGTTGTATAGTTTTGGCCGAGATACCAGGTGAGCGGCGTAAAGATAAGGAGCGTCACGGCGGCGGATATCAGCCCAGCAAAGACTCCGGCCACGATGAATGGACCCTGTATGTATGCGTTAGAAGCTCCCACAAGGCGCATCACTCCGATTTCATCACGTGAGCTATAGATAGCGAGGCGCACCGTCGCAATGGCGATAATAGTCGAAGCAAGCGCAAAAATGATCACGACAATAAGACCCGCGCGCTCGGTGGTACGGATAGCTGCAGTGAGACGGTCAATAACGTCCTTGTTTTCGTAATAGTCGATGTGGTCAATGATGGAGGTGCCGCCCGACTGAAGCGCGGTATCGTTAGAGATGAAATTCACAATGTCTTGATACTGGGTCGGGTCCTTTGCTTTGATGGAAAGAGACGCTCCCAGTGGGTTGGTGCCGAGCTCATTAAGGGCGTTGAGGGTAAGTTGGTCGTTTTCATGACGCTGCTTAAACTGCATGAGCGCTTCATCACTGGAGGTATAGCTCACGGTAGCAACGCTCGGCATCTGCTGGAGCTGGTCCTTAAGGTTTAGTATGTCGCCTTCAGCAGCGCTCGTAGTGAAATAAACGCTCACATCCACCTTATCCTGGAGCTGGGAGAGGGTGTAGGATAGAAGCGCGGAAAGGAAAACGAGGAAGGCGATAATCATGAGCGTCACCGACATGATGATGACCGTAGCAACGGAAACGGCACCGCTACGAACGAAGTTCTTTGTTCCGCCTGAAATGACACGTCGAAGTGAGGTAAACATAAAGAGGTTCTGGAGGTTTTATAAAATGTATTGCCCTTGAGGGTCATCACGGATAATGCGGCCGCGGTCCATGGTGATCACACGCTTCCCCATCGCATCCACCACGCCTTTGTTGTGGGTGGTGATGAGGACGGTGGTGCCGAGCTCGTTGATCTTCTTCAAGATTTCAACGACTTCGTAGGTGTTGATAGGGTCGAGGTTTCCCGTCGGCTCGTCGGCGATGATGACATCAGGCTGGTTAATGATTGCGCGCCCAATAGCCACGCGCTGCTGCTCGCCGCCTGAAAGCTGGCTTGGGAAATGGTTTGCCTTTGTAGAAAGGTCGACAAGCTCGAGGATGTATGGCACGTCAGACTCTATCTCGTCATCAGCGCGGCCTGCCGCTTCCATTGCAAAGGCAATATTTTCATAAGCCGTCATATTTGGGATGAGGCGGAAGTCCTGGAACACCATGCCGATCTTGCGGCGATAGTGCGGCACGGCAGAAGGATGCAGCTCGTGCACGTTCATGGATTCAAAAAAGACAGAACCTCGCGTTGGTTTTTCCTGCGCGAGGAGCATTTTAAGGAGAGTGGTTTTGCCGGCGCCAGAGTGGCCGACGATGGAGACGAATTCCTTAGGGTCGATCGATACCGTCACATCTTCCAGGGCGGGAGTGCCGTCACGGTATATCTTTGAGACGTTATCGAAATAAATCATGCCAAATAAAAGGAATAAATGCCCAAGGGCTTAACGATACTTATTGTACCCCACGCGCGGCTATGCCGTCTAGGAAATTATCAAGGTCGCCGTCGAGAATTTTATCGGGTTCATGGGACTCATAGCCGCTTTCATGGTCCTTTACCAGCTTATAAGGATGCAGGACATAGGAACGGATCTGGCTTCCCCATTCGTTGGCGGTGGTGGCAGCTATGGAACGGCCTTTAGCCTCGGCATCGCGCTTTTTCTCTTCTGCGGCGAAAAGCTTTGCCTGGATGAGTTCCATCGCTTTTTCGCGGTTGGCGAGCTGGCTGCGCTCGCTCGAGACGTGTACGGAGGCGCCGGTTGGGAGGTGGGTGATGCGCACGGCGGTCTCGCGCTTGTTCACGTTCTGTCCACCGGCGCCTCCTGACTTCGCAAAGGTTATCTCAAGCTCATCCGGCTTAAGTTCTATTTTTTCTTGTGCGCTAAGGCGTGGAAGCACTTCCACGAGCGCAAAGGAGGTTTGGCGCTTGCTGTTTGCATTAAAAGGGGAAATGCGCACGAGTCGATGCACTCCTGACTCATGCTTTAGTCTGCCGTACACGCCTTTACCTTGGATATCGAGCAGCACGTTTCGGTACCCGCCATGGTCATTTTCGTTTGCATGCAGCTCCCAGGCACTCCATCCTTTTCGCTCGGCATATTTTTCATACATCTGGCGAAGCATGCGTGCAAAATCTTCCGCATCATCTCCCCCAGCACCCGCAAGTATGGCGAGCGTCGCACTTCCTGCATCATGCCCGCTCATACCCTCTGCGCCAGCTTCTGCAGCTTCCTTAAGCGACTGATACTCCCGTACTATCTTTTGTGCCTGCTCCTTATCAGTCCAAAAATCAGGCGTCGCCATAAGCGCCTCGATTTCTTCCAAGCGTGATGGGGTGCTTGTTTCCTCTTCCATGCGGCAAGTATAGCAAACACTGCTGGAAACGGTTTTGAAATGATTTCTAACGTATTTTGGAGCCGAAGGCCGGATTCGGACCGGCGACCTACCCCTTACGAAGGGGTTGCTCTACCAACTGAGCTACTTCGGCACACGATTGGGAAAAATATACCATATCTTTTTATAAATTGAACGGTGGTAGTGCGCGCGCATCGAGAGATCTTTTGCTAACGACGCGATCTTTTCTTCCATGCCCTTTATTAAGAGCGCCATAAGTGGGACTAAGCGAATCACAATTCGGACATATGAGTCGAAGATTGTCTTCCGTATTGTTTTGCCAATTTCCATCAATATGGTCAGCTACAAGCGGAACCTTGCCTGTCTTTGGATTAATTTCTGCCCACCCACAAATACAACATTTATTTTGGAACTTTTCTCTTAAAAATTTTTTTATCTGCTTTTTAACGACTCCCACATTATTTATTCCCGTCTCTATTCCAGCCTGCCATTTTTCAATAAAAACTCTATGCTGATATTCCATTTGGCATACATTGCTACAATATTTATGAATGGCGCGTGCTGTTTCTGTTCCACATTGTAGACAATAGATTGTCTGCTTTTTTCTTTGTACCATTAGTAAATGGTACAAAATGCAAATCAAATTTTTCTAAATTTAATATAAACTATCTCTGAATTTAGATAATAATTCCAGACATGGAATATCTACTTAAGTGAGCCGATGGGCAGAATTGAACTGCCGACCTACTCCTTACCATGGAGTTGCTCTACCCCTGAGCTACATCGGCGAGTGAGGGTAAAATAAAACATATATAGAATATATGTTTTATTTTCGCCCGAACGAGCCGAGGTATCATTTTCTGGCTTTTGCAGAATAATGATACAGCGGCAAATTCAAAGACGTTACCTCCTACTCACATTCCGCATACTACCCCATTTCCCACTCACTTTCAATCAGCTGAGCTCAAACTTAAAGAGCTTCTCCATAAAGTTTAGGGAACCGGGAGTGAGGTTAAAAATAAGCGGGAAAAGATAGAAAAATACGCTAAGTGGAATGAAGACAAAACTCGATATAATGCCTAAGACATAGGAGATCTCCGTTAAAGCGGTGCGCACGCGAGCCTGCTTAACCAGCCGCTTCGAAATATCCTCATTTCGTAAGTCTTTGTGACGTGAGAGATACCGCACCATTGAAGCAGACATGATAATCACGGCAAGGATATTAAGCCCATAGATAAGCGCCGCAGGAATATTGTAGGGGTACATTCCCCATAGACTTGCTGAAAAGGGTACAAAAACTAGGAAGAGTAGATAAACGAAATTCATCAGATTAAGGTAGCGGTCAATCTGCTTCATGAAAGTATGGAAGACGAAATTATGGTTAATCCAAAAAACGGACACCACGAGGAACGTAAGGGCGAAGCTGCTGATTAGCGGTAGCAGATGCACAAGAAGCTGCCAGACTTCCGCATCGGTAAGCGCTTTCGTATTTTCAGGAATGCGCACCTCAAAGATAAGGAGCGTTAGTACTATCGCAAATACCCCATCACTTAATGCTTCAACACGATTTTTATTCATAATGCTCGAATCGAATCACTACATTCCTGTGAGTGAGGTGCTCAAACTAAGGAATGAAGGGAGGGCACAGAGAGCGAGAAAGCCGAGAGTGGCAAGCGCAATAAGGACACCGTAATGCTCGCCATGGGCACGAGACTCAGTATCAATGACATGTGTCTCGTCGGCATTCTTATAGAAGACGTAAAACGTGCAGTAGATAAGAGGCTTAAACACCAATGCGGCAAGCACCATAGTGAGAAGGAACGCTGTTAAGGCACCGCCAATTGGTGAGAACGCAGTAAGGACAAAGGTGAGGAGGTAGGCAGAGACAAACATTGCAATTCCATACACAACTAAGATGCAGAAGAGTCTCCACATGATAGCTCCCAAATGGTGATGGGAAAGGTGCTTAGAAAGGGTTACGGCATGCATGCCGCGGGCACCTTTGTCTACAAAAAACCAAGGCGCAAAAATTAACCACGACGCAACCGCAAGCAAAACAAACAATGAAGCGATGAGTACCACCATTTCAGCGGTATCCACGAGAAAGCTTGAATTTACAAACCAAAAGGGAAAGACCACCACACTATCAAGGAAAAGCATGAAGACAACAGCGCCTGTATTGATTAGCACATACAATACTAAAAGCCAGAGAAACTCTCGTGCGCGCCCTCTGCTTCTGCCAAAGGCTTCGCGAAGCGTGAGCAAATGGTCATGGTTTCGAATGGTATAGAACATCGAAAGAATGAGCCGCATAAGGAGCCATACCACCAACGCTATGATTCCTAACGCAACAGCAGTAAGCAAAAGAAATCCATATATACCCACATACGCAGCATATATTGCAAGAAGCTGGAATGAGCCAATGAAGGCCGCGACACCAAGATAGATGAGCCCAATGATGAGTGCACCGAGCGAAACGAGTGTTGAAAGGTTCTTTCGATAGAGTGCATATCCTCGAGAAAGCAGTTCTGGAACCGTAAGGAGTGTGTGCGTGTTCATACTAATGGTTAAGGTACTATATACGTAGTATACGAAGTATTTAGCAGTCTATACTTCCCCACCTATCTTGTGTGGGGATAAGAATTACGGGAGGGTGAGCATTGCTAAAAGCGCCGCAGCACTCCATGCCTGCGTTCTACAGGCACCTTGCCCCGCTTTGCTCCTATATTCTCCTATTCCCGATATAGGGTCATAGATAAAAAGCTCCAGTGGTGTACCGAAGTATGTGTATGCCCGCAAGAGCGCATCTCGTACCTTACACGCTTCATCATGGTATCCTGCACGCTCAAATCCTAGCGCAATGAGCGCCGTGTCATGCGGCCATATTGAACCATTATGGTAGCTGTTTGCCTCGAAATATGGAGAGCTCGTGCTCAATGTGCGTATACCTGCATCAGGAACAAACATATCGGGCTCTATAAGCCTCTCAACCACTTTTCGTACCGATTCAGTCGCTAGTATGGAGATGAATTGGTTTGTTTCCTCATCATACTCTCCTGCCCACACACAGTGACCCATACTTGAACGCACTGCGGCGAGCGGTCTTCCCTTTCCTTCTACGGCGAACGGAAAGCTGCTTTCAAAATAAGTAGCGAATGAATCCTTGAGCGCTGCGGCACGAGCAAGCATTTGACGTGCAAACTCAGGATACCTATCGCGCAGAAACGTACCCCATTTCGATAATGCCGCATAGGCGTATGCCTGTACCTCAATAGGCGCCAACGGGTAGGCCGGCCGTTCACTTTCCTTTCCTCGATGACCTTCTTTGCTATCAGACTCCTCAAAGAACACAGACTCTCCACTATCCATCCAGCTTTGGACATTTAAGCCGCCATGAGTTCGATCAGGATGAATTCCATATGACAGTAGACCAAACTCATTTTTCTGGAGGGTAGAAAGTATCCACCGGAGCGCGTCATAGATATTTGCCTCAAGCAGCGGCACAATTTCTGAATCGTGGCTAACCATCTGGTATTCATGCACTGCCATAAGGAATAAAGGAGTCGCATCAACCGTGTCATAGCTACGCATGACTCCATCGGGATAGACATACCAAGGATGCTCAAGGCTTTGGGTAAGATGTGCATGATTATCGGGACGAAACTCATGAATAATTTTTCCCGGCTCCTCGCCACTTTGCGGTTGCTCTTCACGGCCCTGAAGCTTCGCCAAATTAAGCAGAATCTTACGCACGAGCGAAAGCAGGTAGGCATCTTTTGTCTTTTTGTATGTCTCTAAGAGCAAAAGGCTGGTTATCAATGAGTCACGTCCAAATATACATCCATAAAGCTCTTCTTTGCCTGACGCTAGAATGCCGCGATCAACTTCAAGCGTTTGAATTGCTTTCATTCCTATATCCCAGAGCGCTTCACGATTGAGCATCACCACACTATACCGTGTCTTTAAGAACGTGCATTCCTCGAGCGAAATACATGCACAGCAAGAGGCGTAGGTGTCGTAAGATGCGTTACCGATGAGGAGTCTTTCTCCAAGGCAGGGATATCGTGAAGCGTCATGGTACGAAGCGATTCCCGACTATACCCAAGAATGTCCAGTGCAGAGGCGGATGCGTCTTGTATATATCCGTGTGTTCCGACTAAAAGAGCATATTCTGTACCTTCTTCCTTACATTCCAAACCATCTCTAGGCTGGTCAAAAAGAACTACTTCACTGCATCGTTTACATTTCACCTCCACATGACCCGAAAGAACTAACCCCTTAAAGAGCAGGCGGCCGCAGCTGCAGCGATATTCAACAAATGGAAGTGTGTGCATGACAGATCCTCAGGGGATATCTTTATCATGCAAAAACAGAGTTTAAATATTCTTTAAGTTTTTGAAAGAATTCCTCTCACCTGTGGATAACTCATAGCATTAAGAAGACTCTTACTGAGCTCTATCTCCGCAAGCGCTTTGTGAGCTGCATTCTCATTTCTCTTTATATATTTTTCGAGAGTTTCTATATTTCCCGCAAATCCTATGCTTGAAAGGTTCCCTCGTGACCGTGCGGAATGAGCGAGAATCTTTTCGCAAAGCGGTTCTAAAACGGTAAACCAGAATAGCTCTTCAAGTTCTGGCATGTCGTCCACCAGATTTATTTCATTTGATTCTGGATGTTGTATCTTCCATGCAGATAAAAGCTCCACTACTGCAGTACTAAGATGGCCGCGCTCTAGGTCTTCTTTCCAGTCATGCGCATCATCATTGAGCTGCATGGCAATTAGGTATTCGCGCATATATCCTATGAGTGCCTGCGTCTCTTTCGACTCTATTTCATACTCACAGGAAAGCATAACAGCCACCGGTCCTAGGCAATGGCCACTCGCAGGATAAAACTTCATTCGGTAGTCCCCGTACTCGGGAAGCTTTACCGGTATGGCAAGCAACTCACCTTCTACCTTTGTTCTACAGTTCTCGATCTCCCAGGCATTTGCATTCTCAAGCTGGCCCATCAGGGAATGGAAATACTCTCGCAGACCCTTCTCGGGTAACAAGGTACTAAACCGATCGACATACTGTCGCATAAACGCATTCGCAACCGGTAGCAATGCAGGGTTTGCCCCTTCATCCTCATCCCAAAAATCATCGTAGACAAGCGAAGCTGCCCAGAAGAAGGTATTTGCAACACCAAGCTGGATTACAAATTCGTCTACCACCTTTTCTCCTCTTTCTGCTAAGGCATCCCGAACATATAAGGACATAAGTGCAATTTGCTTCCCTAAACTCCCGTTAAGGACTCTTCTAATCATGAAGTTTGCCCCACGATTGAATTCCGGATTGGTATGAGCAAAGTAATTATGAGCTGTATGGTAAATATTTTGAAAAAGCCTTTCCTCATGAGAGTCAGCTATTGCGTGCATGGGTTCAGCTAGCAGCTGACTTTTATGGGAGCCAATCAGACTTTCTGAACGTATGGGAGCGTGCCTTCTATATTCCTGAATATCGGCTGCTAATTCCTCGTCGCTCACGCATTCCGAAGTAGCTCTGTTTTTATTAAGACAATCATCGATATAAGCACTAAGGTTTGGCAAGGTTATTTCATGTGCAGAAAGAAAGAGTGCAATGGCAAGATTCATCCCAAAATCTATTTCGCCTTCGGTACCCGTAGTGTAGGGACCGCCTTCCTTTGCTTCAAGGGTAAGGAGCATGATAAGTACTTGGGATACTGCCTCTGCAGGTAGTGAATTTCCAGAAATAAGCACTGCGGTATACGCACGCAGCATCTGCGTGAAATGGATTGGTTGCATATGAGTTCTCTAATGACTAAGGGAACTCAAAGGAGGTTCTCGTTGAGGAAAGTATATCGTAAAAGTGGTTCCCTTTCCAACATCGCTTGAAAGCGTAAGAGTCCCTGAAAACTCTTTTTCAACAATGCGTTTCGTTACCGAAAGACCAATACCTAATCCGTGGCTATATCCTTTAGTGCTAAAGAACGGATCAAAGATGTGCGCCTGATCCTCTTCCGAAATCCCCGGACCAGTGTCTCTCACCGTTACTTGTATCTGCTCTCCTTCTTTCGTAAGTGAAATATATACATTGCGCTCGCTATGTTCGCGCGACTCCATCACTTCAGGAAATGATTCTATGGCGTTAGAAAGAAGATTAGTGAGCACCTGCGTAAACGCAACACGGTCGCCCATGGTAGTAACTCCTTCCTCTACTTCAACAGAAAGCACCACTGCATGATCTTGCGCATACGTCTTCAGAGTTTGCACAACATCACGGATAGTTTCAGATAGCGAGAAAATTTCAGAATGCCCTTCCTGGGCAATATGGCGACGCATTGACTCCATGAGACCACGCATGTGCGTCGTGGCAGTACGTGCCCGTGCAACGTCTTCGGCGAGGTCTCCGCCAAGCTGTGCTTCATGGGTATTATGCGAAGCAGCGATACTTTCGATATTAAGAGAAAGTGCGGTAAGCGGATTAACCAGGTCGTGGAAGATTCCTCCTGCAATTCTCCCAAACTCCACGAAGCGATATGCCTGGCTCATGCGCTCTAACTCTGCCCTTTTCAATTCCTCCGTGCGCTCCTGCACACGCACCTCGAGCAGATCGCGCTCCTCGCGAAGCTCGGCTTCTGAACGGCGTGCGCGTCGCAAGGAGCGCTCAATTTCCCGATTTGAAAGCCAGGAGACGGTAACGATGACCGTATAAATTAAGACAATCATGATGCTATCTGCAATAGACCACGCCTCCTGCTTCCACGCGTGATCCACGATCATGAGCTGCCCATATTGGAAGTAACCAAAGAGTAGGATAGTAAAAGCGCAAAGGGTGGTAATGACAAAGGCAAAGCTGGTATCAATTAAAATGCCAGCAATGACAATCGTAAGGACATAAAAAAGAATTCCGGTCGGTAGATCAACACCCCATCGATAGGTTAGATACGTCGCGAGTAAATACACCGAGACTATGCAGGCATAGGAGGCGATTTTAAAGTGACCCATACGGGAGAGTACGTAAAACCCAACAAATACAAAGAATATTGCAATAACAAGCCAGAGTGAGAGTGCGTCTTGTGCATATACCTTTGCATCGTCTATGAAAGAATCATAGAGATTCAGCAAAGAAGCTGTGCCGAGCAAAAGTATAAAAACAGCAAGAATAATATTGACGATAAATTCACGGCGACGGCTATCTTCGTCGGTGGATTTTGGTAATAAACGGTTTTGTAAAAAGTGGTAAAGGGTTTTCACGAGTGAAAGGAATTCAGCGTTCAGAAGGTATGGGCATCAGGTGCCTCTAAATACGCACTATCCGCACCAAGGGAGCATCGTGTGGTCCGCATGCGCGATGAGTGCCGAAAGTGTCGCTGCATTTCGGGCACTCTTGTCGCAAAGGACACGTGCAATGAGTGTTGCCATATATTTTTTGATGATTACTACTAATCTCGACCAGTCTCAAGCATACACTAGTTTTAGGGAATCACGTATCCGCGCGCATGCACGGTCTCTATGAGCTCGGGAGCATGGAGCTTTCTGCATAAATTTGAAACGTGTGTCTCAAGTGTCGTCGACATAAGGTCTGCTTCTGAATTCCACACTTGCTCGTGAATGCTCGCCTTAGAGACAATACTTCCCCGATTCTGAAGAAGCAGCTCAAGCAGCATAAATTCCTTTCGGGTTAAATATATTTTCTTATTGTTTCGCCGAACGCTTTGGGTACTTATGACTATTTCAAGATCGCCAATGATAAAAACCTCCGGTGCCAGGTGGACAGGACGCCGAAGCACTGCGCGCATACGCGCGGTTAATTCATCAAACGCAAAAGGCTTCAGAACATAGTCATCGGCACCGGCGCGCAAATACCGAATGCGCGATGGCACCTCGATGGCGGATGTGAGCATGATAATGGGCGGCACGGTGGGAAGCATTTTTAATTCACGCATCACCGCATCGCAACTGCCGTCTGGTAGGTGCACATCCAAAAGAACAAGCGCATAGGTATTCAGCTGGACGAGTTTAATTCCTTCTGCGGCGGTGCCAGCCACATCTACGACAAAACCATTCGACGGAAGTCGCTTTGTTAAGACACTGACCACGTCAGCATCATCCTCAAGGAGGAGTATTTTCACAGCTCAAGTATACGCTACTATTCCTTGCCCTTACCCAGAGCGCAGTACTTCATTAATGCAGACCGTGAGCCAATACGTATATTTTTCTGGCTTTTCTTGCATGTCCTGAAGCAGTTCCTGGGGCTCTATCCATTTCCATTCCGAGACTTCTTCTGGATCCGGACTAGGATGCGCCTTACTGGTACCTACAAGCACGTGGTCAAATTCATGCTCAATGAGCCCGTTCGGGAGCTCTGTCCTATAGATAAAGGAATGTGCTTCGGAAAGCCTCGCTTTAATACCCATTTCCTCAAGCAGCCTACGGCTACCTGCACGCAGCACTGACTCACCTGGCTGCGGATGCGTGCAGCAGGTATTGGACCACAACCCTCCCGAATGGTACTTGCCTGCTGCACGCCTTTGGAGCAACAGTCTGCCATCTGGATGGAATATGAATACTGATAGTGCGCGATGCAGCACACCCACCTTATGCGCTTCTAATTTATCAAGAAAACCAATCGGCTCATCCTGCCGATTTACCACAATGACTTCGTCATTCATAGCCTTATCTATTGCCGAGGCATTTACGCTACCCGTATAACCGATTCATGGAGAAACTGAATCGTCTGGGAGCATCAGGTGCTTCATTGGCTCGCGCCAAGTTCCTTTTTACTATAGCACTATTTCGTAAAACGATCCTTATCGCGCGTCACTACCTTATCCAAACTCTTGCGAATAGCAGCATCGAGATTAATGCCGTGCGAGTTAGCGAAGCATATAAGGGTATAGATAATGTCTCCAATCTCCTCTTCCATATCCTGCACGTGCTCGTCGAGCTTCTTTTTCTTGGGGCCATAGACGTGGTTCACTAGCCGGGCGAATTCTCCGCCCTCTTCAAAAAGGCGTGTGGTGATAGCGAGCGGCTCCCAATAGTCCCAGTGCTGCTCCTTAAACCATTCATCTACTTCTTTTTGGTAGTCTTCCATACCTCTAGTATGGCCCATTTAGGAAAGACGTAAAGACTCCGATGAGGAAGGTGATGAGATAAGAAAACCGCGCAGCAAAGCTGCTGTCTCTTATACACATCTCCGAGCCCACGAGACCCACCAGGC
>JARIGN010000027.1 GCA_029288835.1 Candidatus Kaiserbacteria bacterium | reverse complement strand
TTTTTGGCGCAGACGGCATTATGCTCGGCCGCGCAATTTTTGGAAACCCGTGGGTGTTTGCGCACAATGACGCAGGCGAGGTGACAGGACGCAACGGCAGCGATGTTTCAATTCAAGAACGAGCCCGTGCGCTCGCTTCGCTCGCGCACGCTTTCGAAAGTCTCACCCCACGCAAATCCTTTCACATCTTCCGCAAGCACATAAAGGCCTTCATCACCGGCTTTGACGGTGCAGCGGAAGTTCGCGCAAAGCTCATGGAATGCGAAACCGCAGAAGACGTCGAGAAAATTCTCGCGAGTGAATTTTAGAGATGGAGATCCTTCTCAACGCTGCTTAGTTCGCCTTCAGCGCTCTTCACGTCGTTCTCAACCGCTGTCTCATCTTTTTCATATCCCTGCAGCTTTGACTCAATCTGCGTCTTTTCATTCTCTAGCTCCTGAATCTTTCCCATGATGCCATCTTTTTCGGGTTCGGTAGCATTTGCGGCCTGAGTCTTAAGGTCATCAATCTGCGTCTGAAGATTTTGTGCGTGTTCCTGGTCGTTCATACGATTGTGTTTAGAAAGTAATAAAATACATCCATACCATAGCTCAGTTTTCCTAAAGAAAAGGTGAAATGGCGGAGACTTGGTATACTGGAGAAATGGCACATCAGGCAGAAACGGCACACCAGACGCTCTATAGGAAATACCGACCCGCAACCTTTACGGAGGTGGTGGGGCAGGAGCACATAACGAAAATCCTCGAGGAGCAGGTGGCCGGCAAAAAGGTCGGCCATGCCTACCTTTTTGCTGGCTCGCGTGGTCTCGGCAAGACCTCCATCGCGCGCATCTTCGCACAAGCCCTCGGCACCACACCCCGTGACCTCTACGAAATCGACGCTGCCTCAAACAACAGTGTCGACGACATTCGTACCCTCACTGACAACGTCTACACCCTTCCGTATGAGTCTCCCTACAAGGTGTACATTCTCGACGAGGCGCACATGCTTTCAAAAGGTGCCTGGAACGCATTCCTGAAAACTCTCGAAGAACCCCCAGCATATGTCATCTTCATACTCGCCACCACGGAGCTTTCAAAAGTTCCCGAGACCGTGCAGTCCCGCTGTCAGGTGTATGAGTTTAAGAAGCCGACGCGTGCGATGCTCGCCACTGTCGTGACAAATGTCGCGAAGCAAGAAGGCTTCACGCTTGAGCCTGGTGTCGCGGAACTCGTCGCGCTTCTCGGCGATGGCTCCTATCGCGACACGCTTTCTATGCTTGAGAAAGTGCTTGGCGGCGCTCGTGCCGAAACTGAGTCGAGCAAAAAGATTAGCGTAGAAGATGCAGAGCATACCACTGGCGCTCCTTCACACCAGCTCGTCCATTCTTTTGTTGCCGCACTTGCAGAAGGAAATGCTGATGAAGCGCTTTCGACGATACGCAAAGCTGTCACGGGAAGTATTGATATGCAGCTCTATCTCTCGCTGGTACTTGATTTCGCGCGAAGTGTTCTTTTGGTGCGGCACGCGCCAGAGCTGCGCAAAGAGATTGCCGAGGAAGTCGGAAATGATGCGTATGCAGAAATGGAAAAGCTTGCGCAAGATAAGCATTCAAAATTCACCCACCAAACCCTTCTCGCGCTTTTGAACGCAAGCGAGCGCATTCGTTTTTCTCCTATACCGCAACTCCCACTTGAGCTTGCCGTCTTTGAGTTGATGGAAAAGAATGTGCGAGAAGGGGAGTAACGCTCTTCCTTCCAGAACAACGTATGGACCAAAGCACCGGACCAAAACACTACTACGTTTCTAATATCATCTGGCTCCTGCTTCTCGCGGCACTTTTGGGCTGCACGGGCTATTATGTGTACCAAAACAGGCCGTGTGCGCAGCCGGTATACTATCGGGTTGGGACGTTTGATACGCGCTTTGGCTTAAGCCAAAGCGCGTATATCGCCGACCTCAAGCAAGCCGCCTCTCTTTGGAACAAGGCAGCTGGGAAGCAGCTCCTCATCTATAGTGCGAATGGTTCAATGCCCGTAAACCTCGTGTTTGATAATCGTCAAAAGGATACGAACATTGGCGAAAGTATAACCCAGCAGGAAAGTGACCTTGCCGCACAAAAGGCAAAAGTGCAGCAGCTCCAAGATTCCTACAATCAGGCAAAGCAGACGTATGAGAAGGACCAGGCAGCAGGCATGAATCAAGAAGAACTCAATCAGGAAGCCCAGCAGCTCAACCAAGAGGCTGCGCAAATAAATGACATGGTCACGCAGCTTAACGCACAAATCGCCCAGGTGAACGCAAACGCAAATTCTTATAACCAAACCGCCGCCGGACAAAACTTTGAAGAAGGGGAGTTCATCGAGCAGTTCGGCCAAAAGCAGATAGACATATACCAATATACCGACACTACGAAGCTCATTCGCCTTATGGCACATGAGTTTGGGCATTCCATTGGCTTGGGGCATAACCAAAACCCTCAGTCCATTATGTATCCTGAAAATGATGCGCGGTCACTTACGCTTAGTAGCGATGACCTAGCGGCCCTAAATGCACGTTGCGCCTTCACTATTCAAAACCTTAATCCATTCACAAACGGCAGCCCATCGACGAAATAGCAAGGCTTGTTTGGAGGGCATAAAAGCCGTACAGTACAGTAATTGCGGGATCGTCTAATGGTAGGACTCCTCCCTTTGAAGGAGGCTATCTTGGTTCGAATCCAAGTCCCGCAGCCAGTGTAGAATATATTTATTATATAAGTAGTAACATATATTGTATGGTCACCACTCTATTACTTGCACTCGCGGGCGTCGTTATTGCCGTGGTACTTGGTTCGATTTGGTATTCACCTATGACTCCGATGGGAAAACTGCACATGCGGTACCTTGGCTTTGACAAGCTTTCAGCGGAAGAACAAAAGGTACAGCAGGAAGCCGCTAAACCGAGAATGCCAAAGCTATATGTAGGGCAGGCACTCCTTTCGCTTCTCGTTTCATTTTCCGTAGTGTATGTCGTAATGGAAAGTATCCATAATGGCTTGTCTGCACCTATGGCAATAGGCTTCGCGCTCTTCAACTGGCTTTGCTTTACGGTACCGGCAATTGGCACGGGCATTCTTTGGAGTAACTGCGACCGCTCCATCGCATGGCAAAAGTTTTTCTCGGACAGTGGCTTCTTTCTAGTGTTCATCGTGCTCGTCGGCCTCCTCACCAGCCTCTTCGCTTAACCCTTTCCTCATGAGCTTGCGTGTATGATGGGCTGATACATGGACGAATACAAGGTCGCGGCTATTTTGAACACAGCAAGCGGCACCTGCACGCCCGAGTGTGCCGATGAAATAGCGACGATCTTTTCTGAAGCCGGCTTACGCACTGAACATATTTGGGCAGGAAACTCGAGCGAGCTCGAGGGCATGTTTGAGAAATTTGAAAAGAGCGGCGCAAATGTGCTCGTGGTGCTCGGAGGGGATGGCACCATACGCAGTGCAGCCGTGCGCTCGAGCACTAAAAACTTTATGCTGGTGCCGCTTCCGGGCGGCACGATGAATGTCCTCCCGCATGCGCTCTATGGTACCTATTCTTGGCAGGAAGTGCTACGCGCCGTGCTTAAAGACCCGAAGGTTCGAAAGATTTCCGGAGGGGAAGTGAATGGCGAGCGTTTTTACATTTCTGCCATTTGCGGCTCACCCGCGCTTTTTGCGCATGTGCGTGAAGCGGTGCGAGAGGCACGGGTCGGGAAGGCGCTCCTGCATGCGCGCAGGGCTTTTGGCAATCTCTTTAGAATGAGGATTCGCTATTATTTCACCGAAGAGCACGGAGGTATCGCTGAAGCGGTGACCGTCACCTGCCCGCTGGTGACTTCCGCACTCGATGATAACCAAAAGGTGTTTGAATCAGCGGTGATTAATCTCCGCGATGCTATTGATATTTTTGAGCTTGCCACCACCGCAGCATTTGGAAAATGGCGTGAGGCGAATAATGTTGCGACGATTCGAACGCCGCATGTAAAAATAATGGCTCGCAAAAAGCTCCCACTCATTTTGGATGGTGAGCTTGCGTATGTGGGCCGCACCGCGACCTTCAACTTTATTCCTGAAGCGATAACCGTTTTAGTTCCGGGAAATGAAATACTTCATTGATTTTGATCGCACGGTCTTTGATACTGATTCTTTCAAGCGCTCTCTACGGGAGCGGCCAACCTTCTGGGAACTTTTATACGAAGGGAAGGAAGCAATGGATGAGCTCTTTGATGCGAAAGGGCGCAAGGTACGTCGGCGCGTATTCATGAAAAATATCGGCACCTTTGCAAGCCATGGTCGCTTTGCATTTGCTGCGGAAGAGTTGCGAGACTTTATGTACCCCGATGCGCGAGAATTTTTACGCACCCACGACTGCACCATCGTGACTTATGGCGTGCGCGCCTTCATTACGGCTAAAGTAACGACAGCGCTTGTGGAGCATCCGCATCTGGAAGTTATTTATACGAGCCGCAAAAAGGGTCGCACCATTAGGAAGCTTGTTGATGCAGAGTTACAGAAAGGTTTAGAAGCACCAACGGCACCAGAGGCAGCCCAAAAGGCATTTATTTTTGTTGATGATATGAGATTTCAGCTCGAGTCGGTATCACGATGGTGCCCTGAAGTGGAGGTTATAGAAATACGGCGCGACGGAAAGAA
Source organism: Candidatus Kaiserbacteria bacterium (assembly GCA_029288835.1). GTDB lineage: Bacteria > Patescibacteriota > Minisyncoccia > Phycocordibacterales > Phycocordibacteraceae > C7867-001. The sequence goes on along the minus strand of JARIGN010000027.1, from coordinate 5,066 downwards.
AGGTCACGGAATATGGCGCGTGATACACTCATTCGACGAACTCTAAGTGAGCGAACCTAATGATTCAGTACAGTACTCGTATTAATAAACGTGCGAAGCGGTTACTCGTGACGGTGTATCCAGACGGCCGTGTGGTTGTGACAATGCCGCGAAAGATTTCCGAAGACGTGCTCCAAAAATTCGTGCGTTCAAAAAGTGCATGGATTTTGGAGACGCAGGAGAAGATGCGAAAGAAACAGGAGCGACATGCTAAAGATCCTCTTGGCTTATCTCTCATCACGAGCAAGCACACCAAAGAAGAGATTGCGCGGTATTCTGCAGAAGCTCGTGCGCTCGCCGCTGCGCGGCTCGCGCATTTTATCGAAGAGTATCGGCGTGAGCATGGCATTTCCCTCAGCTATGGCCGCATAAGCATTCGCAATCAAAAGACGCGCTGGGGAAGCTGCTCGCGAAGAAAAGACTTCTCTTTTAACTATCGCCTCGCGTGCATTCCGGCCGAGCTCGCAGACTATGTTATTGTGCACGAGCTCTGTCATACCAAAGAAATGAATCATTCGCCAAAGTTTTGGAAACTAGTCGAAAAAGCAGTGCCAGACTATATGGCGCGCCGAAAAGCGTTGCGCGGTCGTTAAATTATGCAAACGAAGGTACTAGGCATATTTGCTATACTGAGCCGATGTCTAAGTCTCCCTATAAAGCCGTGATTTTCGATTTCTTGGGCGTGGTGTGTTCAGAAATTTCGCCGTTTTGGTTTCAGGAATATTTTGCAGAAAAGGGAAAAGAGCTCCGCAACCAATACATGCCCGCGACCGACCGAGGCGAGCTCAGCCAGCAGCAGCTCTTTCAGGAGCTTGCGGCGCTTGCAAACGTTTCGCCTGAAGAAATTGAAAAAGACTGGATCGCGCACGCACATTTTAATACGGAACTCATTGCACTCATCAAAGAGCTTCGGAACGAACACAAGATCGGAATGATCTCAAATGCTATGTCGCCCTTTTTTCATACCCTCATGGCACTTTCGGGCACGGTGGGGCTTTTTGATGCCGTGATCGTTTCGAGTGAGGTTGGTCACACAAAGCCTAGTCGGAAAATTTATGAGGTAGCGCTTGCAGAGCTCGGCGTGGAGCCGCACGAGTCAATCTTCATTGATGATAACCGCGACAATGTGAAAGGAGCGGAAAAGGCTGGTATGGCCGGGCATCGGTATACGTCCGTTGAGGAGGTACGCGCATTATTCCAGAAATAAAGGTATTCTTAGGAGTAATGAATGATCCGAAAGAGTCAAAGACCAGTGGGTACCATCTTTTCCTTGAACCTGAGAACTCGCTTCGCGGCGAGCTGCAGGACATCATCATTACGCTTGCCGAAGAGCAGGGTAGCCCAAGCTTTCCGCCGCATGTGGCGCTCCTTGCACGCATTCCTGCGGAGCCGGTTGAAGTGCTCAGTGAAAAATGCCGCACGCTTGCGTCACAGCTTGAACCCTTCGAGCTTTCCCTCGGCGAGCTCGGTGCGGAAGAGAAATACTTTAAGGCTCTGTATGTGCAAATTTTGGAGCATGCGGTTGCCGAGGCTCATGAAAAAGCATATGCCGTGTTTGGTATGAAAGATGAAGCTCCCTACGCAGCCCACCTGAGCCTGCTGTATGGAAACTATGAGCCGGCAGCGATTGAAGAAATTAAAGCAAAACTGATCTACCCAAAAGGTGTAAATTTCACGGTGCGCAAATTACATTTGTATAAAACGGAAGGGGAGGCGAGTGTATGGAAGAAAATCGCTGAATTTCCTTTTTGATATACTAGGGGCATGGAACAAAAGCCGGTCATTGTAGTGTTAGTGGGCGTTACCGGCGATCTTTCAAGGCGAAAACTTCTTCCTGCATTGGCTGAGCTGGGATCTGCCGGGCACGTGCCTGAGCACTTTCGGATTGTGGGTATAACGAGACAGGAGGGAGTATCACCGGAAAGCTTGTCTTCCGAGACATGGGTTCGTGACCATCTCGAGATATTTTCCATGGATGTGTCGCAGGCAGAGGAATATGTGCGCCTCAAACTTCGTCTCGAAGAAATTGAAAAGGAATTTGCGGAAAGCTCCTCCACAGTTTTGCCGCAGGCGCAGCGGCTCTATTATCTTTCGGTTCCACCAGACGCGTCGCGGACAGTGATCGGGATGCTCGGGAATTCCGGCTTGGCCGGAATTCCCGACACTAAGCTCCTCATTGAAAAACCTTTTGGCTCAGACTTCACTTCTGCGAAAGAATTCCTCGAATTTATTGCACAGCATTTTTCCGATGAACAAGTTTTCCGCATCGACCATTATCTCGCAAAAGAATTCGCGCGCCGCTTCGTTGTGTGGCGTGAAGGAAATGAAATTCCAAAATACTATTGGAACAACGAGCACCTAGGAAAAATTAATTTCCTTGCGAGTGAAAAGATTGGTATTGAGAACCGTGCGAACTTTTATGAACAGACGGGTGCACTCCGTGACCTCGTGCAGAGCCATCTTCTCCAGCTCACGGCGCTTGCGCTCATGCCGCTCGCGCAAGGGGTAGCCTTCGATACTCGCCAGGATAAAGATCTTCCCCAGCTTCGCCTTGAAGCGCTCCAGCACATCCATCTGCCGGAAGGCAAGCAGCTTGAGGAGGTGGTGACCCTTGGCCAATACGAAGGATATCGGGAAGAAGTGAAGAACCCTGCGAGTCTTACCGAGACCTATGTATCCCTTGAGCTCGCTTCGGACGATACCCAATGGAAAGGTATTCCCATTCGCCTCACGACAGGGAAGAAACTTGATAAAAAGCTCACGGAAATCAGAGGAACCTTTCAGGAAGGGAAGGCACCCAACCCTAACCCTGCCATAGCTTTTGAGGACTTTTCCGTGTCCCAGAAGGGCTCAGAGGCCTATGAACGGGTATTTTTAGACGCTATAGCAGGAGATCATACTTTTTTCGTTTCCGCACCCGAAATACTGGAATGTTGGCGTATTATCGAGCCAGTGCTAGAAATCCAGAAAGAGCTCATTTCTTCTTCATCAAAAACACCGGTTCAGCTGTGTATATATAAGCCTGGAAGTACGCCATTTTAGGGGTGCTCCGCAGGGGAGGAAAACACGGCAAAAAGGGGCCTGTTGGGCTTGACAAATGGCTTATTATAGTGTATTTATAGAGGGTACCGTATGAGCACGGCAAAGAACACAAAAGGCCTTTCTGGGGCTGTCAAAAAAGTATATTCCCGGAAGTGGTCCTTCTTGGTTGCTTTCCTTATCGTGCTTTTCATTGCGGTACGCGTCTGTACGGTGACGGGATTCGTCCCGAACCCGGTTGACTGGTCTAGGCTCTCGGTTTCTGCTTCAAGCACACCGGCAGTTGATACGTCAGCACTTGCGGCATTCGTTCCACTTGGCGTTACTTCGACGAATACGTCTGGTACCAGTGATTCTGATGATTCACAGACTGCTGCTGCGCCCCAAGCAACCCATGCTTCTGGCGCATCAGCACCGGTCACGGGTGGACTCAACATGAACGGCGAGCTTCCGGTGAAGGTGGTCATTGCAAAGATAGGCGTGAACACGCAGGTCACAAATCCTGCTACCACTGATGTGAACGCGCTCGACAACTACCTCACCTATAGCGCTGCGCGCTACCCGACCTCAGCGACGCTCGACCAGCAAGGGAACGTGATTCTCTTCGGTCACTCGAGCTATCTGCCGGTCGTGATCAACCAGCACTATAAGACGTTTGACGGTATCCAGAACCTTAAGTCTGGTGACCAGATCACCGTGTACAGCAAGGAGCATGTGTTCACGTATGCCGTGACGAGCGTGCAGAAGGAAAGTGCCACCAACGGCTCTATCCCTCTTACGACGACCGGCCATACGCTGACCCTTGCTACCTGTAATTCATTCGCAACCAAGAGTGACCGCTTCGTGGTCACGGCAACACTTGTTAGCAGCTCTCCGCTCGGAAGCTAAGAGAATCGCGTAGCGATTCTGCTTCTGATCGTAGAGCTCTTCGCAAGGAGAGTAGTCGTCTGACGTGTGCTAAAAGCCACGATGAAGACGCAAGAACCTTTAACCACTGCGTACCCGTTGAACGGGCTTTCCCATTCCGGGACGCAGTACTTAGACTAGGAGACTTCAATGACCAAGTTGATCGCGGTCATGGCCGCTTTCTTGGCACTCGTCGCTGGCTCGACTGCGCATGCGGCTGTCGGCGACTCGTACTACAGAGGGGCGAAAAACCCCCACGAACTCGCACAAGTCATGCGCGCTTATCTCAAGGCCCACCCCAATGACCGGGAGGGAAAAGGATTGCTGGCACCTGAAAAGTGCCATCAGGCGCATGAGAAGTCATGTGGCTCCATGTGGGCCTACCTGATGTCCTATCAGCACGACGACCCCAGCGCAGGACTGACCTCTATCGAGCAGCTGCCCGCCTATCTGGACAGCCTCGAACAGGTCAACCCCAAGGAGGTCGAGTACCACATGGACTGCCTTGAACCGGCCGGCGCAGACGTGTACAGCGTCTCTACTGGCTGTATCGACCGCCGCTTCAAACCCGGCGAGACTGCTTGGGAAAACCCAAAGACGCATAAAATCGTCTTTGCCCAAGACTGCGGCAATCCGGTGGCCGGCGAAGTGCAGGAGATCGTGGTAATTCCGACTCCTCCCTGCATCACTCTGATGATCCGTATGCCCGAAGGAGCACGCGGCGTTCACGGTGAGTTCGCATCCAATGGGCAGATCACGGAAGCGGCGCAATGCCCCATCTTCTGTGATCAGAACTGCAATTTTACGAGGGCGGAGAGTGATCTTCCATTCGTGGTTGCAGACCGAAGGACCTTCAGTCTTAAGTCGGAGGGCGAACCGATTGTGATGCTCCAGGTCTCACGCAGCTTCATGAAGGAAGGCAACATTCTTCTGGTTTGTGCGGACATGGGGTCGCTAGGTCTCACGAACGCCGCTCGGATCTACTTTCACGGCACGCCGCCGATTTCTGGACGAGTCCTGCCGGCGAAGTATCAGCTGCCGGACGGTACGATCGTCCAATGAGGTGGTTTGGTGGCGAGCTC
>JARIGN010000019.1 GCA_029288835.1 Candidatus Kaiserbacteria bacterium | reverse complement strand
CGCCGGCCGCATCGCCAGCCTTCTCCAGCGTCTCGTGCACACCGACACCGCTGCCTTCGCTCCTGCTGATGCACTCGATACCAGCACCACGCTCTACACTATTTTCATGCAGTTCATTCAGGCGCTTCCAAAAATTTCACTCTCTAAAACTGAAATCCTTGAACAGGAATCGTTAGCCGATGCCGCAGAAATTCTCGCGGCGCTCCGTATTCTTCACGCGCTTGGCGTGGATGCGGGAACTATTCCGGGAGATCTCATTGGTGGGTTTGACCACGCGCTCCTCGAAGAGGTCATAACAAATCGTGAAGCATACCTCAACCGCGTGAACAGGGGAATCGCAACATCTGGTCTCTAGCACATTCCGCTTCATATTTCTCCGTGCGCTATAATGCATCTATGCAAGACGATGCAGCAGTACCACATACTCCACCTGAAGACCATGAAAGCACGCTCGAGCGCGTGCGGGAGCGGCTGTACTCGCAGCAGCAAGCGGTGCCGATAGTGAAGCCATCTTCTCTTGAGCATCCTCAGCAGCCTGCGTCGCTTCCTGCTGAAATTGCGGCAGAGGAAGCACAAGCAGAAGCACACTATCAAACCTGGACGCCTCCAGAACATACGGAAGAGGCTGAAAAAGCTCCGAAAAAGAAAATATCATTTGCAGCTTGGTTCCTCCTTGGTTCTCTTAGTTTTCTTGTATTAGCCGGATTGGTCTCGTTCCTCGTTTTCTGGCACGGCGGCCTCAGTGTTTCAAGTAATAATATTCAAATAACAATTTCAGGACCAACCACACTCGCGAGCGGTTCAACCGTTCCGCTTCAAATTACGCTGAAGAATAATAATCCAGCGCCGATCACGAATACCGATATAGCCATAGCGTTTCCGGATGGGACGCGCTCTGCCGATGATGTCACACAGGCGCTCCTTCGGTATAGCGATACTTTTGGAACCATTCCTGCGGGCGGCACTGTGACTCGGACGGTCAACGTCGTGCTTTTCGGCAGCATCAACCAGGCTCTCACGATTCCCGTAACGATTCAGTACAACACCGCAAACTCAAACGCACTCTTTACCAAGGAGCAGGATTTCCATACCCTCATCACTAGTTCACCGCTCACGCTCACCGCAGATGCCGCAAAGACTACCTCTGCAGGCCAGCTTTATACCATTACGCTTACGGTACACTCGAGCGCGACGCAGCCTTTGCAAAACATTGCTATAGATGCGCAGTATCCTGCAGGTTTTAGTGTCGTTGGTGTCGCGCTTGATAATGCGAGCACCCAGCTTGCAACGCGCACAGGAAATCCTGTCTACACCATAGGTACCTTACAGCCTGGTGACAACCACACCGTTACCATCACGGGCACCCTATCGGGCACTACCAATGACCAGAAGGCGTTCAGCTTTACCGCAGGTACTGCAAATACAAACGGGCAGCCAGGGCTTGGTGTCGCATACGCAAGCCAAACGCTCACCACGACGCTCGCGAAGCCTTTCCTTGATACCAGCATCACCCTTAATCACACTGATACTGACCCAACGGTAGTAAGTGCTGGCACGCCCATTTCTGGCCTTGTCACGTGGGTTAACTCACTTACGAGCTCGCTCTCGAATGGCCAGGTCTCGATACGTCTTTCCGGAACGGCCCTGGATCCAAGCAAAGTCTCTACTGCAAACGGTTATTACCAGTCTTCGACCAACACACTTCTCTTTACGCCTGAAACAGAGCCGAGTCTAGGTGAATTAGGGGCAGGACAAACCGGAAGCGGCGTGTTCGCGCTCGGCACCCTTCCTGAAAGCGCTATGCTTTCGTTGCGAAACCCACTCATTACGCTCACCGCAGCGGTTTCGGGTCAGCCTGATGGGCAAAGTCCGCTTACCCTTACCAATGTCGTTACAAAAACTATCAAAGTGCAGACCGACTTAAAACTTGTCTCGCAAATTGTCCATAGTACCGGTCCTTTTAAAAACAGTGGTGCCTGGCCGCCGGTGGCTAATAAGCCAACGACCTACACCGTGGAGCTCGTGGTGGGGAATACCGTAAATGATGTCGGCGGTGCATCCGCAACCATGATCCTTCCACCGTATGTAACATATACCGGGCAGGTTACTCCAAACGATGGCTCAGTCACGTACAACGCTTCCACCCATTCCGTTACGTGGAAGATAGGTGCGGTTCCTGCTGGCACAGGCTCTTCCTCGAAGCCGCTTACTGCTGCATTCCAGATTTCCTTCACCCCGAGCGATACCCAGGTAAGTACTTCGCCAGTGCTCGTTGAAAACCAGACCCTTACGGGCACGGACCGATTCACCAACACTCAGGTAGGAAATACTGCGGATGCATTGACCTCCCAAACCCCGGGCGACCCCGCCTATCGGCCTACCTTCGGCACCGTAGTTCAATAACCAGTGACAGAGCGGCTGATTAGCGGTACAACTAATGTATGGAGTCTCGCGAAGACCGTTCTGATAGCTCTCCTGTCTCACTCGACACGCTTGTCGCGCTCTGCAAGCGTCGGGGCTTTATTTTCCCGGGGTCAGAAATATATGGCGGTTTGGCCGGTACCTTTGACTATGGTCCGCTTGGTTTGGCGCTTAAAAAGAATATTGAAAAGCTTTGGTGGGAGCGCTTTGTTGATGGTCGCGACGATGTGTTCGGTATTGACTCCGCTATCCTCATGAACCCGCGGGTGTGGGAGGCGTCAGGACACACCACCACCTTCAATGACCCTCTCGTCACTGATGTGAAGACCAAGAAACGCTATCGCGCCGATACTATCCTGGAAGATGCTGGCATTGATCCGGCAGGGATGACGCTGGCTGAAATGAGTACACTTATTGCGGAGAAGGGCATTAAAAGCCCTGACGGGAACGACTTTACCGATGCGCAACAGTTCAACCTCATGTTTAAGACGTCGGTGGGGTCGGTTGAAGGAGGGGAGACTGCGGTATATCTGCGCCCCGAGACCGCACAAGGCATGTTTGTGAATTTCAAGAACATTATCGACGCGTACCATCCAAAACTACCCTTTGGTATCGCACAGATCGGCCGTGCCTTCCGCAACGAAATCGCGCCACGCGAGTTCCTGTTCCGCGTGCGTGAGCTTGAAATTATGGAGTTCGAGTATTTCTTGCGCGAAAGCGAATGGCAGGAAAAGTTTGAGTATTGGCGTGCGGAAATGCATGCGTGGTTCAGAGAGCTTGGTTTTGCCGAGAATGATATTCAGGAAGTGGAAGTGGGGGAGAGTGACCGCGCCCACTACTCCAAGCGCACCATGGATTTCTTCTTCAAATTCTCAAATGGCTTTAAGGAAATCGGCGGCCTAGCGTACCGCACCGATTTTGACCTGCAGAACCATGCGGAAGTCAGTGGACAGGAGCTTTCCTATCTTGATCCAGAAACCAATGAAAAGCTCGTGCCGCACGTGCTGGAGCCAACCTTCGGCCTCGGCCGCCACGTGCTCGCCGTGCTCACCAAAGCCTATGACACCGACATGCTCGGCGGGGAAGAGCGTGTGGCGCTTCGTTTCCCAGCAAAGCTCGCGCCCGTGAAGGCAATGGTCTCCCCACTCCTGAAGAACAAGCCAGAGCTCGTCGAGAAAGCTAAAGAGGTCCGGAAGCAGCTCCAGAAAGTGCATCCCGCAATTGCGTGGGACGATAACGGAAATATTGGGAAGCGCTACCGCCGCCAGGATGAAATTGGGACGCCGTTTTGTATAACGGTAGACTTCGACACGCTCGGTGAAAATCCGGAGCTCCTTAATACCGTGACGCTCCGCGATCGTGACACGGGCGAGCAGGTGCGCCTAACGGTCGAGGAAGCAGCAGAGAAAATCCGGAATGCGCTGTAAAGTGCTACTATTACCCTATGGATAAGCATCTCAACGTCACCATTACCTCCCGGACCATCATCATGGCCATCATTATTGGCGCAGCAGCGTATATGCTGTGGATCTTGCGCGGCCTCCTCCTGCTTGTGCTCACCTCCATCATAATCGCTTCTGCTATGGAGCCAGGCGTTATTTTCTTCCGTAAGCGAAAGATCGGCCGCATTCTTGCGGTGACCATTATGTATGTGCTGGTCTTTGGCTCCTTTTTTGGCATTATCTATTTCTTTTCACCGCCGATTCTCGCAGACACGCAAAACTTTATTTCAACGGTCCCCCAATACCTAAACACGCTTAACATTCCAAGCGTGCTCGGCGGAAGTCAGCTCATAAACACTGCTGCATCTGCGCACCAGTCGCAGTCTTTGTTCGATACGCTCTATGAATTTCGCTCAGCGTTCTCAGTCGACAACTCTGAAGGCGCTTTCCGCATTATCTCTACCATCTTCGGCGGCATCTTTTCGCTTTTCATTGTCGTCGTGCTTTCTTTCTATTTTGCAATTCAGGAAACCGGCGTCGCAGACTTCTTGAAAATCGTGACACCTTCTGAATACGAAGAGTATGTCGTGGACCTCTGGTATCGCGCCCAGCGAAAGATAGGGCAGTGGATGCAGGGACAGCTCCTTATGTCGCTCATCATCGCGGTCACCGTGTATCTCGGCCTTGTCTTGCTCCGTATTCCTGACGCGCTGCTCATCGCCGTCTTCACCGCTATCGCTGAAATTATCCCAATCTTTGGCTCCTTCATTGCCGGTTTCCCGGCTGTCATCATTGCCTATACTTCTGGCGGTCTTATTCCTGCGCTCTATGTAGCAGGCCTTTTCATCGTCGTGAACCAGTTTGAAGGAACGCTTATCCATCCGCTTATCGTAAAGAAAGTGGTGGGTGTGCCGCCGCTCTTGGTGCTCATCGCCATCATTGCGGGCGGTGACCTTGCCGGCTTCTTGGGCGTACTACTCGCCGTGCCGACGGCGGCAATTATGCGCGAGGCTATTAGTGACTATGAAAAGCGAAAGCGCCATCTCGCCTCACTTGCTCACAAACGCGCAGCAAAGACGGCTTCCTAGCCGCGAGTTTACAAGGGTATGAATAGGTACATCACTACAACGCTTCCGTACGTGAATGCCGACCCGCACATCGGCCACGCCCTTGAGTTTATTCATGCGGATACCCTTGCGCGCGCATGGCGCGCGCAAGATGACGAAGTCTTTTTCACCATGGGTACCGACGAGCACGGCCAGAAAATCTATGAGGCAGCCCAGAAAGCAGGGAAGGACGTGCATACCTACGTCGACCATTTTTCAGGAGAAATGGAGCGACTGCATGATGCGCTCGCGCTTTCCAATAATGCGTTCATCCGTACCACCGAGCCGCGGCACTATGCGGCAGCGCAGGAAATGTGGCGCCGCTGTGATGCAGCAGGGGATATTTATAAAAAAACCTACACCGGCTTGTATTGTGTCGGTTGCGAGTCATTCAAGACTGAAAAAGAGTTAAGCGAAAAAGATCCGAAAGGAATAGAACAGCAGCACTGTCTCATTCATCCGCACCTTCAGCTTGAAGAAATTACGGAAGAAAATTATTTCTTTGCTCTCTCGCGGTACCAAGACGCGCTCCTTGCATATCTAAAAAACCCTTCCTGCATCATTCCTGAATGGCGCCGCAACGAAGCGATTCAGTTTGTTGAGCAAGGTCTTGAAGACATTAGTATTTCACGCGATAAGGCGCGACTTTCGTGGGGCATACCTGTGCCTGGTGACGAGTCACAGGTGATGTATGTGTGGTTTGATGCGCTTACAAACTATATTTCCACGCTGGGATGGCCAGAAGACACTGCGGGGAATTTTGAAAAGTTTTGGCAGCAAGGGAGCACGCTCCAGCTTGCAGGGAAGGACCAGGTGCGCTTCCAGTCGATTCTTTGGCAGGCAATGCTTCTGTCTGCAGGCATAAAAAATACCGACACCGTCTTTTATCACGGTTTCATTAATTCCGGCGGTCAAAAGATGAGCAAAAGCTTGGGGAATGTCATTAGCCCGTATGAGCTCGTGGCTAAGTATGGCACGGATGCAACACGCTACCTTCTTCTGCGCCATGTGCACCCGGTCGACGATTCAGACCTCACGTGGGAGCGTCTTGATGAATGGTATACGGCAAACCTCGTGAACGGTCTTGGGAATCTGGTTGCGCGCGTGCTCAAGCTTTCAGAAACGCATCTCCAGGAACAACCAATTGAGCTTCCAAAAAACCTCGATACTTCTAGCGCACAGCAGGCAGGAAGCGAGATAGCTGCTGCCCTTGAGCAATTTGAATTCATGAAAGCAATGGATGCGATTTGGAAAAAGATCCAGGAAACAGACGAGCGTATTACGCGTGACGAGCCGTTTAAGGTGATAAAGGAAGATGCAGAGCGCGGTAGGGAAATGATTTTTGGGCTCGTGCAGGAAGTCGCAGAGATTGCGCAAGACCTCGCCCCGTTCATGCCGCACACGAGCGAAACCGTTCTTGATGCCGTGCGTGCAAATAAGAAGCCGGAAAATCTCTTTCCGCGACTGGCGGAGTAGGCTTTGGAAATGGAATACTTCGACGTCCACTGTCACATTCAGCTGCCGCAATACGATGAAGATCGTGAAGAAGTGCTCGCGCGCATGCAGGAGGCGAAGGTGGGTGGGATAGTAGTGGGGGTTGATCTAGAAACTTCTGAAAAGGCGCTCGTCCTTGCACGCGAGTCTCGCAGCAAGGACGCGCCTCTGTATGCAGCAGTCGGTCTCCATCCAAATGATATCAACGCAGCCGCAACGGGCCACGGCTTTGACGAAAAGAGATTTGCCGAGCTTGCAGCGCAGCCAGAGGTGGTAGCGATAGGGGAGTGTGGTCTCGATTATTATCGGGCCGACTTTGAACATCTTACGGAGACGAAAAAGGTGCAGATGGAGGTTTTTGAAATGCACATCGATATCGCGATACAAACGCGCAAGCCGCTCATGATTCACGCCCGCCCGAGCAAGGGAGTTCAGGACGCATACCAGGACGCGCTCACCGTACTCAAAAGCAGGAAGCAGGAGGCTGGTGATGCACTGCAGGCTAATTTCCACTTCTTTGTGGGAGGGATTGAGGAAGCAAGGCTCGCGCTTGAGCTTGATTTCACCATGTCATACACCGCCGTAGTCACCTTTGCCCGAGACTACGACGAAGTCATCCGGTATATCCCACTCAGCAATATACTTACCGAGACCGATTCACCGTATGTAGCGCCTGAGCCAAACCGCGGCCGCCGAAATGAGCCAACTGCCGTGCGGAACGTTATACAGTCATTTGCGGCAATTCGTGGCGAGGATGAGGAGAAGGTGCGCCAGGCAGTACTTGAAAACGCTCAGAAACGCTTCAGCCTGTAGATTTGCACCCATAAATATCCCATGGTACTATCGGCCTACATGGCCAAGAAAGGGGAAATCAACCTCGACGCCGACATGGCGCTAGAGTCAGAAGATATGAACGGAAGCGAAGCTCGTGTGTATGAGCTTGGCTTTCACCTAGATGGCGAACTTCCTCAGGAAGAAGCTAAAAAGGCATACGAAACCCTCAAGGAAACCGTTGCAAAGAACGGCACTATTGTCGCTGAAGGTACGCCGGAGAAGATCCAGCTCGCCTACACGATGTCTCGCATGGAGACCACCGGCCGCCGCGATTTTAACGCAGCATTCTTCTGCTGGATCGCCTATGAAGCCGACACTACCCAGCATGCTGCTATCATTGCTGCTGCAAACGCTGAAAAGCGCATTATCCGCTTCATCGACCTCAAGACTACCAAGGAAGCAGCACAGCACGCCGCAGAAATGCACGAATTTTACCGCCAAATGCCTGAGCCTTCTACCGACGAAGACGCACCTGCAGAAGCAGAGCTCGACGCAGCCCTTAAGGAAGCAGGAGTCGCCGTCTAGTATACTAAGGGTATTGGGAGCAGAGATTCTACCGCTTCTCTAAACACATTTATCACCTAACCCGCTCGAAATTATGTACCTTAATAAAGTCCTTCTCTACGGAAACCTTACCCGAGATCCCGAAATGCGCGCGCTTCCTTCAGGACAGCAGGTCGCAAATTTCTCCCTCGCCACCAACCGCACCTACACCGACAAGGAAGGTCGCAAGCAGGAAAACGTTGAATATCACAATATCGTGGCGTTTGGTCGCCAGGCTGAGCTTATTGGCCAGTACATGAAGAAAGGCCGCCCTCTTTTCGTGGAAGGACGCCTTCAGACGCGCTCATGGGAAGCAGAAGGCAAGAAAAACTACCGCACCGAGATCGTCATTGATAGCTTCCAGTTTGGCCCTTCAGCTGGCCAGGGAGGTGCAGGGGGTGGTATGGGCGGTGGCGCAGGCGCTGGTCGCAGTGAGGGTGCAGCTGCTGCTCCCATGCCTTCTATGCCCACAGATGACTTCGGCGGCATGGATGAAAATGGAAATGGCGGCTCCATCGACTACCCAGACGATGAGATAAACCCCGAGGACATTCCTTTTTAGGAAGCCTAGCGGCAGATTTTAAAAACTGGCATTAGTTAGAAAATAGTGTAAAGTAGCCCTATATGGCATATCAATCAGAACGCCCCGAGCTAGAACAGCGCAAATTCGTCGACTACAAGGATGTAGCGTATTTGCGCCAGTTCACCAACTCGCACGCAAAGATCATGGGCAAGAAGCGCACTGGCGTCTCCGCTGCAAAGCAGCGCGAAATCAGCCTTGCTATCAAGCGCGCCCGCTTTATGGGTTTGCTACCGTATCTTGCTCCGTAGTTCAAGCAAAGAGTAGAAACCAAAAAGAAAAACCGCTGCCTAAGTGCTCTTGCAGCGGTTTTTCTTTTTGGTTTTGACGGTACGGTACCGTTAGGACTTCGACACGCGCTCCACGTAGTCTCCTGTTTCTGAATTAATGCGGAGTACGTCGCCTGGGTTGATGAAGAGAGGAGTGAGGACGGTTGCGCCTGATTCAAGTCTCACCAGCTTGTTGCCGCCGGTCGCGGTGTCACCTTTCACCGCAGGAGGAGCCTCGGTCACCTTAAGGTCGATCTTAATCGGGATAGAAACCGTAGCAGGCTTTTCGTTATACAGCATCACGCTCACTTCTGAGTTTGGGATGAGCCACTTTATCTTGTCGGCCACGGCGTCTTCAGGGAAGGAGAAGCGATTCTTTGGGTTTCCTTTTTCTGCAAACCAAGACTCGCCGCGGTTAGTGTAGAGGTAAAGCGCTTCCATGTTCCCGATGTCGGCCTCGGGAACGCTCTCGTTCTGGTGGAAGGAGATTTCAATGACTTTCCCGGAAATGATATTGCGGAGGCGTGTCTGGTTCACCGGCTTGCGCTGCTGCATGCGAAAAACGTGCGAAGACTGGACTTCGTACGGTTCACCGTTATATTCGATGATCTTTTTCTGGGTAATTTCGTTATAGGAAAGGATTGCCATAGTTCTTACGCTAAATTTCTAACACCAACGGAACAGAGGGTAACCCCTGGAGGTTCCGGCTGGTTATATCCTATGCAGCACGGCGGCTGCGCACTTCACGCACCAATATAGGGTATGATACAGGACATAATGCAGGAGGCAAACCGCAAAACCCTTTTGGAAGAAAAAGCAGGCGCACTGAGCGATGCGGAGCTTTTAGCGGCTTCCCGCAAGGATCCGGCCCTTTTTGAGCTTCTGGTGGACCGGTACGAGGCTGCCTTTCTGCGAAAGGCTCGCTCAATACTCTATAGTAAGGAGGATGCCGAGGAAGTGGTGCAGGACACCTTCACAAGGATCTATGTGTATGCTGACCGGTATAATCCTCAGGAAGGCGCACAGTTTTCTTCCTGGGCCTATGCCATCCTCACGCGCCTCGCCTTCACCCGCTACCAGAAGCTGAAGAAGCAGCGGGGAAGGACGCTCGAGCTCGACCCGGAAGCCTATGAACGCATACGCGACGAGTCGGAGTTCATAGTTGAACTCACGCTTCAGGACGAAGTGCTGGTGGCACTTTCTAAAATCCCTGAGCAGGCAGCGCGCATACTGCGCCTGCAGTTCCTGGAAGGAAAGTCGCAGGAAGAGATTGCGGCAAGTGAAGACATGAGCGTGGCCGCAGTAAAAACACGCGTACATCGCGCTAAGAAATTATTAAAGGAAGCAATGACCTATGACGGACACTAATTTGAATACAACCAAAGACGCGTCTCACGCTCACGTTTCTGTTCCGGCTCGAAGCCGCACTACGCGCGTGGTTATGGCACGCGTCCACACTATCCACGCCCTGCGAAGCTCCATGACCACCAATGTGCTTGCTGCTTTTGTGTTCGCAGCCTCTCTTTGGGGTATTGGGAGGGAAGTCTGGGTGAGTCGTGTGCTTCAAAACATGCCGTCATTGCAAAACATTCCTGCAGTCGTACAGTTTTATCTCGCTGCTTTTCATGATACCCGCACCATCGTGCAGGTGCTTGCTCTCCTCACTGCAGCAGCGCTCGTGTGGCTTATTGGAGGGATTATCTCTACGCTTCGGCAAGCTTCGCTCGGATCTGCTTCAGGATATCGTTGGCAATAGGCTTGTTTTCGCGGAGGAAGGTGCGGGTAGCGTCATAGCCACGGCCCATCTTCACGTCACCATAGCTGTAGCTTGAGCCAGACTTCTGGATGATGCCGTATTTCTCGCCGAGGGCAATCATCTCACCTTCGCGGCTGATGCCTTCGTTATACATGAGGTCGAATTCAGTCGTCTTAAACGGCGCAGCGACCTTATTCTTCACCACCTTCACGCGTGCACGGCCTCCTACTATTTCCTCACCTTTCTTGATTTGCGCGATACGGCGAATATCGAGGCGCACGCTTGTGTAGAACTTAAGCGCCTTTCCACCCGTGGTGGTCTCTGGATTTCCGAACATCACTCCGATCTGCATGCGGATCTGGTTAATGAAGATGATGAGCGTCTTTGACTTTGAAGCGCTGGCGGTAAGCTTACGAAGCGCCTGGCTCATGAGGCGCGCCTGCTTACCCATCTGGGCCTGGCCCATTTCACCTTCGATTTCATCCTTTGGAGTGAGCGCAGCTACCGAGTCTACGACGATCACATCTACAGAACCTGCGCGAACGAGTGAGTCTACAATTTCCAGCGCCTGCTCGCCAGTATCAGGTTGCGAAATAAGGAGCTCTTCAAGGCGAACGCCAATTTTTCGCGCGTAGTCTGGATCAAGGGCGTGCTCAGCATCCACAAAGGCACACACACCGCCTTTCTTTTGGGCTTCTGCTATGACATGTAGCGCAAGCGTCGTCTTTCCGGAGGATTCTGGACCAAAAATCTCGACGATACGGCCACGGGGAAGCCCTCCAATGCCCAGGGCTGCATCAAGACCAAGGGATCCGGTTGAAATTGAAGCAATAGCTTCAGGTTTTCGGCTGCCATAGGTCATGATAGCCTCATCGCCAAACTTCGTCTTAATTTCCTTTATTGCAAGGTCAATAGCCTTACGCTTCGCTTCTGGTCCTGTCTCTTCGGCGTCAGAAACGTCAATATCGCCAACCTTTTCCTCATCAGTGGCAGCAGATTTAGCAGTTTTCTTGGTAGCTTTTTTCGTTGTTGGCATACGGGTGACTTACTTTGTAAGAGGGAATAGGAGAGTATCGCATGAAGTGCTTTCGAATACGCTCCCCCTTCCGATTGCTAGATGCAATTCTAACTATAAGTATACCATCTAAAGAATGAGTGAAAAGAAATAGGTACTTTGGACGTTTTTATGGAATGTATACGGTTCGCTCCTCGGATGCATGTCTTCCAAAACGATCTTGTGCGGTAATGGTGAGGATTGAATTACCGGGCGGAAGGGTAATAGTAGAAGAGAAATTCCCATGCTCGTCGGTAAGGAGAGGCATACCATCAAGACTCACGTTTTGCGCATGCACAAGCGACCCGCTCACGGTAACAAACCCATCGGTATACTTTTGGCCCGCTTCAGGGGAAGTGAGCACAATATGGGGGCCAGAAATAAGAGGTATTGCCCTTACCATGCCATAGATGACAATGCAGAGGATGAGTAATGCTATGCCAAGCCGAGGGTTCATGAGGCACTAGAAATCATCTTCGGGCTCAGCTGCGCCTGCCCCTACTGCAGCTCCGGATGCTGGCGCGCCTCCTCGAGTGAGTACATCACGTGGGCGAGAGCCATCCGCAGCACCAATAACGCCGCGCTCTTCGAGAATATCCATGAGGCGCGCTGCGCGGGAGTATCCAATGCGCAGCTTTCGCTGGAGATAGGAAGTGGAAGCACGGCCCGCTTCCTCAACGGCTTCACGTGCCTGCGTGTAAAGATCATCATCAACTTCATCATCTTCGCTTGCCATTAAAATAGCGTCATTTGGCTCGGAAAGGGAAACAGCGCCGCTCGCTGCCGCCGCAAGGTCAACCGTCGAAAGATCCCCAGCATTATGTTGCTTAATAAAAGAGACTACCTTTTTCACTTCGTTCTCAGAGATATAGGCAGTTTGGAGACGAATCGGCTTCTGCATATCAGCGGAAAGATAGAGCATGTCGCCTGCGCCGAGGAGTGATTCTGCGCCACTGCCGTCAAGAATAGTGCGTGAATCGATCTGCGAAGCGACCTGGAGCGCCATACGAGTAGGCACGTTTGCCTTAATGAGACCGGTAATGACGTTCACCGAAGGACGCTGGGTAGAAAGGACGAGGTGAATACCAACTGCGCGAGACATCTGGGCAAGCCGCACAATTGCTGCCTCAAGCTCGCGAGGGTAGGTCTGCATAATATCCGCAAGCTCGTCGACCACGATAACTATATAAGGAAGGGCTTCAGGCATCTCCTTCGCTTGCTTCTTTCGTGCTGGCTCGAGAATCGTGCGGTGGTATGAATCGATATCGCGCACATGCTCTGACTCAAGGATGTTATAGCGGCGGTCCATTTCCTTTGCAGCCCACTTAAGCGAGATGATTGCTTTCTTTGGATCGGTGATGACCGGAGTCAGAAGATGGGGGATGCCGTTATAGAGGGTGAGCTCCACGCGCTTCGGGTCAATCATGATGAAGCGCATCTGGTTAGGGCCATTGCGGTAGAGCAGGGAAGTGATGAGGGCATGGATAGCCACCGACTTTCCAGAGCCCGTTGCTCCCGCGATAAGGCCGTGAGGCATTTTTGCGACGTTTACATAGTGCGGGGTACCCGTAATATCGCGACCGATAGCAGCAAGGAGCGGGCTCTGGCTGTTGTTCCATTCAGGTGCATTAAGAACACCGCCGAGACCAACCATGGCTTTTGCTGCATTGGGCACCTCAATACCCACAAGTGACTTCCCAGGGATTGGAGCTTCAATACGGACCGGGTGCGCTGCAAGGGCTAGCTCGAGGTTGTTCTGGAGGGAAATAATCTTTGAAAGGCGCACGCCTTCTGCTGGCTTAAGGGCATAGCGAGTAACGGTTGGGCCCACGGACACTTCATCCATCTCCACGGGTATGCCGAAGTTCTGGAAGGTGCGGCGGATAATGTTTGCATTTGCCTTCGTGTCTCCCACGGCAGGGCGGCCTTTGTCTTCACCAAGGAGGGAAAGGGGTGGAGGGGTGTATTCCGCATCAAAATTAGGTATAGCTGTATCTGCGACCACAGCAGCAGCTTCCTGGGTGCTTGGGTCATTAAAGACGCGCACACTCGGCTCGCGGTCTGGCATGAATGGTTCAGGCGCACCCTCCTCGAGAAGGTGCTGCTCGTCGACCGCTACCTCCGGTGAATCTTCCATTTCAGGGAGCTCTTCATTTTTCTTCACCAGATTAGTGCGCGCTTCCGCAAGGGAGCGGGAGGCGTTTTGGGTGCTATTGCGGAGTGCTTCATAGAGCATCACGATGTCGGTCACGAGAGCAATACCGATGAGTATGGCAGTGACAAGCAACGCTAGTAGCCCGGCTAGGCCGAAGAGCTGGGTGAGGCGTTCACCGAGCAACGTGCCCACAAGACCGCCGAGCTGCGGGGTGATAGCTCCCAGGAAGGTGAGCACTGCAAGGAGAATGAGAAGAAGACCTATAAGGGTGCGAAGCGAAAGAGGAAGCTTCTGGGAAAGAATGGTGATACCTGCTCCGGCAATCACAAGAGGGAGCAGGAGTGATTCAACGCCGAGGATGGTATAGGTGAAGTGGAAAGCATTGCCTCCGGCAATGCCGGCAAGCCCAGCAGCACCCAAGGCAAGAATGATGCCAAGGGCAATAAGAAGAAGCCCCAGTGCCATGCGCACGACCACCTTTGTATCAGTCTTTTGTCGCGGTTTCTTTCGACGAGCCATGGTAGTTATAGTACCACCTTCTTTATAAATTCATGAGTATTTATAAGGGATTTTCTCAAAGATACTTCAAATATCTAGGCGCTTTTCAAAGACATGAGAAAGAGTATACTTGTCCTTAAGGACGTGGGGGAAGATATAAAAGACATTCATGCAAGATAAAGGACAAATAAAGGACACGAGAGCACAAAACCAAGGAGACAAGCTCCCTAAGAATTTAGATTTTGTCCTTGATAAATTTATATTTTCCAACGTATTTGAAAAAGACATACGACGTATTTATATTTACCGAAAGAGCGAAAGACTAGCAAAAGCGCTCCAGCTTATAGGGCCAGCGTTCGCCGCTGCGCCAGCACTTCGTAACCGTCTTGATAGTGTTGCTCTGGGTTTGATCGACTCAGCGATTCTTCCAACGCCCGCTGCACGCGAGGCACTTTCGCGCGAGCTGCTCGCCCTTTCGAGCATACTTTCCATGGCACGCTCTGGGAATCTTCTCTCTGAAATGAATGCAGAGCTTATCGCCCGTGAAGCACAAATACTTTTGCAGGAGATTGCCAGCTACCAGGAGCCACGCCTTTTCCTAGAAGAAGTGACGACGCTCGCTGAACTTTCCAAACAAGCAGCAGAGGTCCGTAGTGCAGCAGGTGGGTCAGCACCAGAAGAGGTAGGGCGAGCCGTAGTGGAAAAGGAGCCCTCTTATAAAAGACATTCTAAAGGACATATAAAGGACATTGAGCAAAGTGTTGCAAAACTTACTGCAGCAGCAACGCAGGGAGCTTTGCAAAACACTGATGATCCCCAGTACCAGCGCCAGCAGGCCATCATTTCAGCCCTTCGCCAGAAGGGTCCCTCCTATATAAAGGATGTGGCGACGCTCTTCAGGGAAGTAAGCGAGAAGACTATTCAACGAGACCTGCAGAACCTCATCGATTCAGGGGTCGTCATAAAAGAAGGAGAACGCAGGTGGACAAAGTATTCGGTCGCGTAAACATTGACTTTTCACATTTCAGCGTGTATTGTTGGCTGGGGCTATTGCTGAGGGGTGGAGGTGCTTAAAGTTCAAATGTTCTCCAGAGTTTCTTACGGACTCCTTGAGGGAACCCTTTAAAGATTTAAGCTTCCAGCGTCTCTGGTTCACAAAGCAATAGTGCTGTAGTTATCCACATTGTCTTGCGCCTCTAAAGCCAGGATATGCAGGTATACTACGTAAGTACCGCGTACAGGAGTAATTCCATGTAACGGGGCAGTTCATTGATATACGAATAGTGTTTTGGTTGAGCGCCAAAAATCCTAAGCGATCGTAAGAAATCGCTTATCGGTTCGTCTACGTATATCACTGGACAAGTACCACGCGGAACGAAAGATACTGATCAGTTGCGAAAGCATCCCAGGACTCTCTACTTATCCTTTGCCAACTAACCGATGGGGTGCGGGTCGATACTGCTCTCTGTCGGGTAGTGTAAAAGTTTTTGTTCGTCTGTAAGATTCAAATTCTCAATTTGGCTTTTACGGGAATTACCAAGAAACAAAGAATGGTAATGAGACACCCTTACTAGTTTCGTCTCATACCATTCTCTAAAAATTAATTAACAACGCACAGTTTATGTCTAAACTTACTTCAAAAGTTGCAGCTATTGCAGCCGTTGGAGTTATCGCGCTTGTAGCAGCCGGAGCACACGCTCAGACTATGTCTACAACTACGACAACTACTTCAACTGGTTCTTCAATGTCTGTAGCACAGCTTCAGGCTCAGATTGCTTCATTGCAGTCACAGCTTGCTGCTTCACAGGGAACTTCAATGAGCGCAGGCGCTTCAATGTCGTTCACTATGAACCTCACCGTTGGTTCTACCGGTTCTCAGGTTACTGCTCTTCAGCAGTGGCTTATTGCTAAGGGATACTCAATCCCAGCTGGTGCAACTGGATACTTCGGTGCTCAGACCCGCTCAGCAGTAGCAGCTTGGCAGGCAGCTTCTGGTATTTCACCAGCAGCTGGCTACTTCGGCCCAATCAGCCGCGCTAAGCTAAACGCTGCAGGTGGTTCTACAACCACGACAACCACGACTACTACGGTTGCAGGTTGCGCAGCAGGTGCAATGTACAGCTCAACGACTGGTCAGGCTTGCGGTACTTCAACTGCAACTGGTCCTCTAAGCGGCGGCGAAGGATCAATCAATAACCTTCAGGTTCTTGGTGCTCCAAACAACGTTACTGTCTATCAGGGTCAGACTGGTCAGGTCTATGGCTTCCAGTTCATGTCTTCTGGTTCTGATCTCAACATCAACCGTGTTGATTTTGACCTCACGAACACAGCAGCTTCTGTTGGCACTGGATCAACCGGTGGCAATGATCGCCCTTGGGCAGTTCTTCAGACCGCAACTCTCTACGACGGTTCTACTGTTGTAGGTACAGTTGACGCTACGAATCCAAGCAACTGGAGCCAGGACGGTTACGCTACTGTTAACGGTACTACTTCTACGCATCAGACTTACCGCATCCGCTTCGACAATCTTCATGATGTCGTAAAGATGGGTACGACCCACCAGCTCTTCGTGTCCTTCACGGCACAGAACGGTGTATCTAATGCAAACCAGACTCAGTACCAGATCCAGCTTGCTTCACAGGGCGTACGCGCAGTTGACGCTGAAGGTATTCAGCAGTACTCAACTTCCGGCAATAGCAACAGCACTACGTTCAACGTAAGCAATGCTGCAGCAGGAACTGTGATCATCTCAGCTGCTTCTGATAATCCACAGTCAAGCACGGTAATGGCTAACTCTACTGCTACTACTCCTAACGTAGTACTTGGAGCATTCACCATCCAGGCTCAGAACGCACCTGTTACGCTTTACACCCTTCCAGTTGCGATTACGTCAACCGCAACAAGCACTGGCAACCTCATCGAGGATGTTAAGCTTGTTGAAAACGGTACAACCGTCGCTTCTCAGGCTGTAACAAGCAGCACGTTCACCGGTGGCATCAACACTACCCTTGGTGGTGTAAATGCTACGCAGGCAACTACAACGCTCAATAACATGAACGTTACAATTCCTGCTGGAACGACTCAGGAATTCCAGATTGTTGCTGATATCAACTCTGTTGGTAACACTCAGACCCAGACTGGAAACTCTGCTGAAGGTTCTGCAGCTTCTGCTTCTATCATCAACAGCAACCTTCTTGGTGCTGATCTTGAGCAGGGCAGCAACCGCATTACCCCAACAGGTGGATTCACTGGAAACACCATTACCTTCCACGTTAATGGCCTTTCAGCTGACGCTACCCCTACGACAAATGCTACTGTAGCTGCTAACGGCGGTTCAAACAGCACTTCTCAGAAGGGTACCTTCACGTTCACCTTCAATGTGACTGCATTTGGAGAGACTGTATACCTTGGTACTTCTACCTCGGCTTACACCATCCACATGCACACCACATCTGGTAGCGGTACTACTACTCCGGACTCTTCAGTCCTTACTGCAGTAGGAACAAACGGCAGCACTGTTAACACCAGCCCAGTTGGTAACTACGTTATCAACCCTGGTCAGACTGCAGCAGTTACCGTTACGGGAACTCTAAGCAATGGTGCAGGTAGCTTCTACTACGCAACTCTTGATGCGTTGAAGTACAGCCTTTCTGACACTACAACGTATAGTCAGTCGGTTAACCTCACTACGAACTACCGCACTCAGGCAGTCTCAATCAACAGCTAATTTAGCTAGATTGAAATTGCTCGAGAACGAATAGTTCAGAGTAAACAAAAACCGCCCCTTTCGGGGCGGTTTTTGTTTTATATATGGTACTCATCACGCCACTCCGTAGCTGCGTTTCTGCATGCTATGCTAGAAATAATCTCATTTACGCATGCAATACTTCGTCGACTTCCTGAAATACCTTACTGGTTTCATTAGCATTCTTGCACTGGCCCTCCTCTGCCTCCATTTCTTCTTTTCGAGTTCGCTATAATTTGGTACGAGAAAGGTTGCTAATACTGACGGAAAAGGGTACTCTGCAAGGGTACGGACTGAAGACAGCAGGTCAGTAGTAAAGCAATGCTTTAGTACCCTAAATCCTGCCGAGGAACGTTCCCAATCTTTATATCGTTTGGGAATCTCCATTGTCTAACGTCTCGCTCCTGCCTCGGCAGGAAATAGCGGGACTTTTCCGTTTCGTACGACCTACAATAAAAATTCTCTACGAGAATTTTGCAACCATTACACTATGGCAATTACCAAAGCAAAAAAAGAAGAAGTAGTGGCAAAGGTGAATGGCGCGATAGCAGATGCTGCGTCAGTCGTCTTCGTGCACTTCAAGGGTCTTTCTATGGAAGACACGAGCGCTATGCGCCGTGCCCTTAAGGAAGATGGTGTGCAGTACATGGTGGCGAAGAAAACGCTCATCAAGCACGCCCTTTCCAATAAGGGATACACCGGAACACTTCCGGAGCTTCCCGGAGAGATCGCTATTGCCTGGAGCAGCAATGGGGAAGGGGGAGACCCAACCCTCGCTGCGCGCGATATCCATGAGCAGGGCAAGAAATATGCCAATGCGCTCAGTATTGTCGGAGGCATCTATGAAGGTACGTACCAGGACGCAAATGCGATGAATTCTATTGCAACCATCCCACCGCTCCCAGTGCTTCGGGGCATGTTCGCAAATGTGATCAACTCACCGATCCAGGGTCTTGCGATCGTGTTGAACCAGATTGCAGAAAAAGCAGCATAATTACTTATTTAATTTACTATTATGGCAGACGAGACAACCGTTCAGGAGGAGGCAGTAGAGACTGCTCCCGAAGCTACCGAAGCAGCTCCTGTTGAGGAGGCCGCTCCAGCTCCAGCAGCTGAAGCAGCACCCGCAGCGGAGGCTAAGGAAGAGGTAGAAGTACCTGCAAAGTTCCAGAGCATCGTGTCTGAGATCGAAAAGATGTCAGTACTCGAGCTTCATGAGCTCGTAAAGGTATTTGAGAAGAAGTTCGGCGTATCAGCAGCAGCGGTTGCTGTTGCT
Source organism: Candidatus Kaiserbacteria bacterium (assembly GCA_029288835.1). Taxonomy (GTDB): domain Bacteria; phylum Patescibacteriota; class Minisyncoccia; order Phycocordibacterales; family Phycocordibacteraceae; genus C7867-001. The sequence goes on along the minus strand of JARIGN010000019.1, from coordinate 1,702 downwards.
GGTCCTGCAGCCGGAGGTGCAGCTGGCGCTGAGGAAAAGAGCACGATGAATGTCGAGCTCACTGACGCTGGTGCAAACAAGATCGCCGTTATTAAGGCGGTTAAGGAAGCACTTGGCCTCGGTCTTAAGGAAGCAAAGGACCTCGTTGATGGCGCTCCTTCTATGATCAAGGAGAATGCTAGCAAGGAGGACGCAGATGGCCTCAAGGCTAAGCTTGAAGAGGCAGGCGCAAAGGTTACCCTTAAGTAACACGCTCCCGTTCAAAAGCACGAAAAAACCGCCATCCTGGCGGTTTTTTCGTCAAGTATTGCTCTTCAGCTTTTAGCCACGTAAAATGCGGAGACATGGATCCTCTGGCACGATTGTTTAGCTCCTCGGCGCGGCTTAAACTCCTCCGATTATTCCTTTTTAATGACGACACCGCCTTTACGGCAGCAGATGCCGCAACGCGCATCAACATCTCTCCTGAGGCAGCGCGCAAAGAAATTCGCACACTTTTGATGGCAGGAGTTATTCGCAAAAAGACCGGGAAGGAGGGCATTACGTTTGGCGCAAACCGCCGTTTTGCGTACTACCCAGAGCTGCAGGCATTCCTTCGGACCACCACCTCGGTGAGTGATACTGACATCACCACGAGCCTTAAGAAGGCTGGTACTATCCGTCTCGTCGCCCTTTCCGGTCTTTTTACGGGCGCGATCGAAACAAAGGTAGACCTGCTGGTGGTGGGGGACAAGCTTGAAGACCGCCAGCTTGAGAAAGCCGTGCACCAGCTTGAAGCTGAGCTTGGCCGCGAGCTTCGCTTTGCTGCTTTCACGACGGAAGATTTCCGCTACCGTCTCGGGGTCTATGACCGCCTCCTCCGGGACATTTTCGACTATCCACACAGGACCATCCTTGACCGCATCAATACCTAAAGTGTTGATAAAATAAGGGTGTAGCAGTTAATAATAGTATTTGCCTATGCTTTTGAATCAATGGGCGCTCGTGCTTACGCAGTCTTTCCAGGATTTGTCGTATGGTCTCATTCAGTTCTTGCCCCGTCTCGTGGTGGCAATCGTCATCTTTGTTATTGGCTGGCTCATCGGTGAGGGAATCGCTCGCCTCGTTGAGCAGGTTGTGAAGGCTATTAAAATAGATGAAGCCCTTCGCTCAGCAGGCGTTGAAAAGGCGATTCATCGCGCAGGATGGAAGCTTAATGCCGGAAAGTTCCTCGGCTTTCTCGTGAAGTGGTTCATCATCATTGTATTCCTTCTTGCGGCACTTGATGTACTTCAGCTCACGGAAGTAAGCGTGTTTCTCCGCACGGTGGTGCTTACGTACCTTCCGCATGTCATCGTCGCAGTACTTATTCTGCTCGTGGCAGCAGTTATTGCTGAAGCAGCACAGCGTGTGGTTACGGGTTCAGCAGCTATCGCGAATATGCGCACCGCAAACTTCCTTGGCACACTCGCGCGCTGGGCTATTTGGATCTTTGCTATCCTTGCAGCGCTTGACCAGCTTGGCGTAACGCCATTTATCCAGACCCTCTTTACTGGTCTCGTGGTAGCGCTTTCCTTGGCGTTCGGCCTCGCCTTTGGACTTGGCGGCCAGCAGGCAGCAGCAGAGCTCATTAAGAAGACTCGGGACGAAATGAAGTAGCAGAAGGCATATACCTCCATATCTAAGGCCTCAATAGAGAGCCCCAGAAAAACAAAATCCGCTG
>JARIGN010000007.1 GCA_029288835.1 Candidatus Kaiserbacteria bacterium | reverse complement strand
GCGGCTCGTCTGCACATTCCTTTCCATACCCTCGATGCAAGTGCGGAATACAAAAAGGGCGTGATCGACTACTTGCTTGCCGAATACGAAGCCGGTCGCACCCCAAACCCAGATATCATGTGCAATAAGGAGGTGAAGTTTGGCGCTTTTTATCGTTTTGCAAAAGAGCAAGGTGCAGACTTCATCGCCACTGGGCACTATGCACGCTCGGGCACTCTCGCAGCAGCCGAGTCAGATGAAGAGGCTGGCGCTCAACTTTTGCGCGGTGTCGATGCTTCGAAAGACCAAAGCTATTTCCTATGGGCGATTCCGCGTGAGGCACTTGCGATGACCCTATTCCCGCTTGGTGAGTATCACAAAGAGCAGGTGCGAGAACTCGCGAAGAAATTCAATGTACCCGTAGCAGAGAAAAAAGACAGTCAGGGAATTTGTTTCCTCGGCTCTATTTCCGTGGAAGATTTTTTACGCCAGGAATTAAAGGATAAAATTGCGCCCGGCATTGCCACGACCTTTAATACGGAAAATCAAGAGGAAGAAAAAGTCGGTATACATGACGGCGCGCTTCTTTACACGCTTGGAGCGCGTATTCCGCTGCAGCCTTTGCTGGGCAAAAACTCGGTCGAGCCGGGGCCGTGGTATGTGGTTCAGAAAGATATACAGACTAATACGCTGCTTGTTTCAAAAGACCCGAAGAGTGCGGAAGAATATTCAGACAAACTAACGCTGCGTGAAGTAAATATTTTTTCTGAGTCAGAGGAATTCTCATGCACTGCCCAGTACCGTTATCATGGTCCTACGGTAAAAGGCGTCTTCTCTCCTGATACCAATACTTTTACTGCTGATGAGCCTATTGATGAACCTATTGCTGCGGGGCAGTCACTTGTGCTCTATCAAAATGATGTGTGTGCGGGCGGCGGAATAATTTCTTAGTGATATCATGGGATGAGCATGACATCTCAGCGACCTAAAATTATTAAGGCGGACGGCACGGTTGAACTCTTTGACCCTTCGAAGCTGGAAGCGTCACTCATGCGTGCCGGCGCCGGTGAGCACACTGCCGAGCGCATCAGGAAAACTATCGAGGCGAGCATTGGCAGCGGCGCCGGCACCCACGAAATCTATAAGCGGGCGTTTCAGATGCTCCGCCAAGATACGCGCGCCGCTGCCGCGCGCTATTCCCTTCGCCGCGCTCTCTTCGAAATGGGCCCTACCGGCCATCCCTTCGAAGACTTCGTTGCGATGATGTTTGAGAAGGAAGGGTGGAAGGTGGAATGGCGTAAGCTCATTGCAGGGAAGTGCGTCACGCATGAAGTGGATGTATACGCGACTCGCGAAGGCGAATATCTTGCCGCAGAACTTAAATACCACAACGACCCAAACTATAAGACCGACCTGAAAATAGCGCTCTACGTGAAGGCGCGCTTTGATGATATCTGGCAGTGTGACCCCACCAAGCAAACCTGCCCAATAGATCACGGTTTTCTCATAACCAACACAAAGTTTACGAGCGAAGCCATCCGCTATGCAAAGTGTTCCAACATTCAGCTTCTCGGTTGGGACTATCCAGAGCAGGGAAATCTCTACGACCGTATCGTCGCTACGGGTCTCTATCCCATCACCTCGCTTACTCTTTTGAAAAAGGCCGAGAAACGGCTGCTCATTAACCAGGGCGTTATCGTGTGCGAGCAGCTCGCCAAAAATCGCGACAAGCTGCGAGCGCTTGCCATTCCTCCCGACCGAATAGGCGCAATTCTTTCAGAAGCGGCCAACCTATGCGGTTCTGCTATACTAGCGGAATGAAGCAAATCGGGCCACAAAGCAGGGTAGCGCAGTTTGCGAAGACGCCGTTCGCGGAACGCGTGCGCGCGGTGGTGCGCACCATTCCTAAAGGCGAGACACGCAGCTATAAGGAGGTGGCTGCTGCTGCGGGAAGCGCGGGCGCAGCCCGCGCTGTGGGCATGATCATGAAAAATAACTATGATCCGACCGTGCCCTGCCACCGCGTCATTCGCAGCGACGGAAAGATGGGCGGCTATAACCGCGGAGGCACAGCATTAAAAGAAAAGATGCTGGCAGATGAAAGACGTCATCATTGAACCATCGTGGAAGAAGCATCTTGCGGATGAATTTCAAAAGCCTTATTTTCAAGAGCTCGCAGAATTTGTAAAAAAGGAATACCAGGACGAGGTGGTGTATCCTGCACCAAAATATATTTTTCGCGCGTTTGATTTGTGCCCCTTTGATAAGGTGAAGGTCGTCATCCTCGGGCAGGACCCGTATCACGGAAAAAATAACGGACGGCCGCAGGCAAACGGTCTTTCTTTTGCGGTGAACGAAGGCCAGCGGCTTCCGCCGTCGCTTCAAAATATCTATAAGGAAATTGCAACCGACACAGGCACTCCGGTAACAAATCAAAGCGGCGACCTCTCGCGCTGGGCAACGCAGGGCGTCTTGCTCTTGAACGCGACGCTGACCGTGCGAGCGCATCTTGCCGGCTCGCACCAAGGAAAAGGTTGGGAACAATTCACCGATGCCGTCATCCAAAAACTTTCTGATGAGCGCGAGCACCTCGTCTTTATTTTGTGGGGGAACTATGCGCGCCAGAAAGGCGCGCATATCGACCGTTCCAAGCACCTCGTCATAGAGTCAGCGCACCCATCACCTTTCTCTGCAGCCAATGGTTTCTTCGGCTCAAAGCCATTTACCAAGGCGAACGAATACCTTGAGGCACACGGGGAGAAACCGATCGACTGGTTCTAAATTTAACTAGCCGCGCTCGCATTGTTCAGATTGCACGCTTGCGCATGACGGAGTATTCTCGATAGATGGCGCAGGCAAAACAGATACGAAAGCAAGCAGCGAAAAAGAGTACATCAGGCGGCACTCCCGCCAACATAGGCGCAAGCATACCAGGTATCTCCTTTGTTCAGGAGCTCGAGGGTATCTTTGAATACAAGCTCGACGCAAACGGCCTCCGCATTCTCCTTGTGCCGGACCACTCCGTGCCCGTCGCTGGCTGCATGGTGACGTACCATGTCGGCTCGCGAAACGAAGCGACCGGCTATACCGGCGCAACACACCTCCTTGAACACCTTATGTTTAAGGGTTCAAAGAATTTTAATGATGAAAAAGGAAATCATATCTTTAAGGTAATTGACGCAAAAGGCGCGATGCTTAACGCTACAACCTGGTTCGACAGGACTAACTATTATGAAGTGCTGCCACGTGAGTTTATCTATGATGCGATAGAGGTTGAGGCAGACCGCATGCGTAATGCAATCATTACGGAAAAAGACCGCCAGGATGAAATGCCGGTAGTGCGAAATGAATTTGAACGTGGAGAGAATCATCCAAGTGAGGCAATTGATAAGCAGATATGGGCTCTCGCATACCAAGCACACCCCTACCACCATTCAACCATCGGATGGAGAAGTGACATCGAAAAAGTATCAATTGAACGACTTCAGGAATTCTACAATGATTTCTACTGGCCAAATAATGCAACGGTAACGATTGCAGGAGATTTTGATGCTCAGGCAGTTCTTGAACATATCAAGCAACATTTTGGAAAACATTCAGCCTCGCCGAAACCTTTTCCAGAAATGTATACCGAAGAACCGGTACAGGAAGGTGAACGCCGAGCAGTGGTGCGACGAGCCGGCGTGAATATGGTTGGCATTGCTCATAAGATTCCCAATGCTCACCACGAAGATATTCCCGCGCTGGCGCTTCTCGGGGTGATTCTGACTGATGACAAAACGAGTCGACTCTATAAAGCTTTTGTTGATACGGCAAAAGCTACGGACGTATCAACCTTTTGCTGGCAGCTGCAGGATCCCGCTCTTTTTGAGCTTTTTGTAACCCTTGCACCTAAGACTTCGCATGCCGCTATGGAAAAATTGATCAAGGACGAATATTTAAAGATTGCCGCTGCGGGCGTATCGGCAAAAGAATTGCAGCGCGCAAAAATAGGCTTACGCACTGCACTTGCAAGTCGCCGAGATGGTCCGTATGCACTGCTCTCGAGCATCAATGAAGACCTTGCGACGGGAGACTGGACTCGCTTTATCCATTTTCCACAGGCGCTCCAAAAAGTCACCGCAAAAGATATTCAGCGCGTGACAAAGAAATATTTAGTTGATGATCAGGCTACTGTCGCGTGGTTCATTAACACTTCTGTATAGCTATGGAACCGATTCTTCCAAAAATGTCTTTAAATATAACTGAGCTCGAGCATGCGGGCATGCGCTTCTTTGCGTCTCGTACGGGTGCACGAGATATGGTAGCAATTTCAGGAAGTATTTTCGGTGGATGGAACCATCTCCCGCTGGAAAAGAGCGAAGTACCCGTGCTCGCGGCAGAACTCATGGATGCTGGTACGGCAAAGAAGTCCAAAGACCACATTCGTGAGTCACTTGCAGAACATGGTGCCAGCCTGCATTTCTATGCAGGAGGTGACCGACTTCATTTTTCAGGCTCGTGTCTTCCTGAAGATGTCTCATTTCTTCTTAAAACTATTGTCGAGTGTATTTCGGACTCAAGCTTCCCTGCATCAGAGTTGAAGACAGCAAAGCAGCGCTCACTTGCGGATATTGAAGAAGCAAAGAATGAGACCAGTCGTCTTGCGCGTTCTGCTCTTTCTCGCCTCATCTATGATCCTCACCACGTTAACTATCCGGACACGCTTCAAACTCGAAAGAAAAAGATAGAAAAAGTAACCCGTGCTGAATTGCTCGCCTATAAAAAAGTACTGGGGCAGCAGGGTCTTGTGCTTGCCCTTACAGGTGATGTGCAACCTACTGCGGTACTCCAAGAAGCACGGAAGATTTTTAGCAAGCTTCCCAAAGGTTCACTTCAAGAACCAGTTAAAGCGCGTAATAAAAAGAAGGTTGAGCCAAAAAAAGAGCGTATATCAATCTCAGACAAGGCAACGATAGATACCTACCTTGGCTGTGCAATTCCCCTTACTCAAGAAGATCCCCTTTATTACGCCTTGATTGTGCTCTCAAACATGCTTGGAGGCCCAGGTTTTACAAGTCATCTCATGAAAACCATTCGAGAGCGTGACGGATTAACCTATCACATCCGCTCTTCTATAACCGGTCTCGACAATAAAGCAGATGGAGATTTTCGTGTGTATGCTTCTTTCTCCCCCGCCCGCTTTACGGAAAGTGTTGCGAAGTTGCGAGAAGAAATGAAAAACTTCTTTTCAAAAAGTATTACTCCGGAAGAACTTGAGGCTCGAAAGATAGAACTCACTGGTTCCTATAAAGTGCAGTTGTCGACCTCTCGTTCTCTCGCACACAGTCTTCATGTGATTGGAGCAGAAGGGAAGGACATTGGCTACTTGGATGAGTATCCTGATCTCATAAACGCCGTCTCTCTCGAAGATTTGCGTGAAGCGGCGAAACTCATTCCGCTCGACAAGCTATCGCTTGCAGCCGCGGGAACGTTTGTGAAGTAAGCTGCGGAGGTGTCGCCTTTGTGGTATCTTCTATTCTATGACTGTTGCAGAGGTTCGGGCGATATATCTGGCGTTCTTCAAAAAGCGCGAGCACACCATTATTCCTTCGGCACCTATCGTGCCGGGGAACGACTCCACTACGCTCTTTACCTCTTCCGGCATGCAGCCTTTGGTGCCGTATCTCCTCGGCCAGCCGCATCCGCAGGGCACAAAGCTCGTTGACTCGCAAAAGTGCGTGCGCACGGGCGACATAGACGAGATCGGTGATAACCGCCACCTCACTTTTTTCGAAATGCTCGGGAACTGGGCACTCGGCACCTATTTCAAGCAGGAGCAGCTCCCGTGGTTTTTTGAATTTCTGACGAACGGTACCGGTGAGGAAGGCGATGGCACCGAGCTCGGTGAGCAGGGTCTCGGTCTTGATCCGCAGAAGCTGTATGTAACCGTCTTTGCTGGGGATGATTCACTTGGCATTCCAAAAGATGACGAGTCGATTGCGCTGTGGAAAAAGCTTTTTGCCGAGAAGGGAATTGAGGCGAATGATGTCGTGATTGGTTCGGAAGAAAATGGATACAAGGTGGGCATGCAAGGCGCGCGCATTTTTGCGTATGACGCAAAGAAAAACTGGTGGAGCCGTTCCGGTGTGCCGAGCGCGATGCCGGCAGGAGAGCCCGGCGGCCCTGACTCTGAAGTCTTCTATGATTTCGGCACGCAGCATAACCCGGCATATGGCGAGCACTGCCATCCCAACTGCGACTGCGGCCGCTTCGTGGAGATTGGAAACTCCGTTTTCATGGAATATATCAAGAAAGCTGATGGCAGTTTTGAAAAGCTCGCGCAGCGAAACGTAGACTTTGGGGGCGGCCTTGAGCGCCTCATGATGGCCACGGCAGGCAAGGATGATATCTTCCTAGCGGACACGCTCTATTCAACCATCCAGGAAATCGAGAGTCAGACGGGGAAGACCTATACCGATGATCCTGCATCACCCGAATTTGCGTATGTGAAGTCATTCCGCATCGTCGCAGACCACGTGCGCGCCGCTGTGTTTATTGCCGGGGATGATGTGCATCCCTCAAATAATGATGCCGGCTATATTTTGCGCAGACTCATCCGCCGCGCGATTCGTCACCTCGACAAGCTCGGCGTCGAGTCAAATACCCTTGCTTCGCTCGCTGCCCGCGTAATCGACGCATACAAGGAGACCTATACAAATTTGGAAGAGAAGCGCGAGCACATCCTCGCGACCCTCACCACGGAAGAGCAGAAGTTTCGCCGCACGCTTTCGCAGGGCATGCGTGAGTTTGAAAAGGTTTCGCGAAATGGCAGTATTTCGGGCCATGATGCCTTCGTACTATTCACCAGCTATGGTTTTCCTATCGAGATAACCGAGGAGCTCGCTGCAGAACGAAACGCGAGCCTCGACCTCGAAGGTTTCAAAAAAGAAATGGAAGAGCATGCCGCAAAGTCTCGCACCGCAGCGGAAGGCCGCTTTAAGGGAGGCTTGGCTGACCATTCAGAGATCACCGTGCGCTATCACACCTCGCACCACCTTCTTCTTGCCGCACTCCGCAAGATTCTTGGCCCCGAAGTACACCAGCGCGGCAGCAACATCACGCAGGAACGCGTACGTCTCGACTTTTCTTTTGATCGAAAACTCACACCTGAGGAGCTCGCTGAAGCAGAGCGTCTCGTGAACGAAAAGATTGAAGAAGCGCTTCCGGTCTTTGCCACAAGTATGCCAAAGGACGAAGCAGAGAAGCTCGGCGCAGAGCACGAGTTCGGCGTGAAGTACGGCGACGTCGTCACTATTTATTCCATGGGACCAAAAGAGGCGACCAAGGAAGACCCAAAATTTGCAGAATCATTTTCGCTAGAATTCTGCGGTGGTCCCCATGTTTCAAACACAAGTGAGCTCGCCACTAACGGCAAGCGTTTCAAGATCTTAAAGGAAGAATCCGTCGCGGCAGGGGTACGACGTATTAAAGCAGTATTAGAATAGCGGCAGCTTCACGTACGCGCGACAATGCCGTAAAATGGGGAAATGCTGGACATCCATTTTATTCGCGAGAATGCGGACCTCATCAAGCTCGGCGCAGAGAAAAAGCGCCTTAAAGTAGACGTCGACCAACTTCTTAGGGTTGACGATGAGCGCAAGACGTTGCGTCAGGAAATCGACGAAAAGCGCGCGGAGCAGAACCGCGCGAGCCAGCACATTGCACGCGCTGAAGGCGCGGAGCGTACGAAGTACATAGAGAGTATGCGTATGATAAAGGAAAGCGTTGGTGAGGTGGAAGAGAAGTATGCGAAGGTGATGGAAGAATGGCAGCGTCTCATGCTCACCATTCCCAACATTCCTGATATGACTGTGCCAGAAGGCGAGAGCGATGCTGACAACCAAGAAGTGAAGAAGTGGGGAGAGCTTCCACAGTTTTCATTTACGCCGAAAGACCATGTGGAACTCATGACCAAGAACGGCATGGCAGACTTCGAGCGCGGCTCGAAGGTTGCTGGTTTCCGCGGGTATTTCCTGCGCGGTGATGGCGTGCTTCTTTCTAATGCTATTTGGCAGCTTGCCCTCAAGCACTTTACAAGCAAAGGACTCGAGCCACTGATGGTGCCTTCGCTTGTGCGTCGTGAGGCGTTTATGGGCACAGGATACTTACCGCAGGGTGAAGAAGATTTGTATAAGACACAAGATGGAGAATACCTTTCCGGAACGGCGGAAGTGGCAACCATGGGCTTTTATATGGACGAGACTATAGACCTCGGGAAACTCCCGATTTCATTTCTCGCCTTTTCTCCGTGTTTTCGTCGCGAAGCGGGAGCACATGGAAAGGATGTAAAGGGTCTGATTCGCGTGCATGAATTTTATAAGTGGGAGCAGGTCGTGCTCTGCAAAGCAGAGCAC
>JARIGN010000035.1 GCA_029288835.1 Candidatus Kaiserbacteria bacterium | reverse complement strand
TCCGCCCAAGCGTCCATAGCGACGGCGGAGTTCGGCACCTCGATGTCGGCTCACCTTAGCGCGGGGCTGGAGAAGGTCCCAAGCGTTTGGCTGTTCGCCAATTAAAAAGGTACGCGAGCTGGGTTCAGACCGTGCAGGAATCAATTTTCGGATTGATTCCCGCACCGTCTGAATCCCTTTGAGAATCTGTTATCAGAACTTAATAAAGTGCAAAGTGAATGTCTTTTCGTCAAAGATTTGACCCGTTCGTCTATTGCAGACGGGTTACGGAACCAACCAAGAACACGGCGACATGCTGTAGGGATATAGCATGTACCATCAACTTATATCGGTAGAATCCTCGCTAAAAGGACAATACCGAGGGAAGAGCGAGAGCTTGCCCTTAGAGACTGAATGTTGATCACGAAGACCTCGTGAAGCTACAGTCCGATCCCCTCAGTAATGAGGGCGCGAGAGTAAATCTCGCAGTAAAAAACGAAATGCGTGAGACAGGTTGGTCTCCTATCTACTACAGGCGTTGATTTTTGAGGAGGGTTGCCCCTAGTACGAGAGGACCGGGGTGAACTGACCTCTGGTCTACCAGCTGTCCTGCCAAGGGCACCGCTGGGTAGCTATGTCGGGTCGGGATAACTGCTGAAAGCATATAAGCGGGAAGCCCACTCCAAGATTAGAAATCGTTATGAGACACCTTGAAGATTACGAGGTTGATAGGCTTTAGATGCAAGCACAGTAATGTGTTCAGTCGAGAAGTACTAATATGTCCAGTTTTCTGTGCGGAATTCTGTACGGCACAATTTCCGTGCGATTTAGAAACCTATTTGAGTATTCGTTTTAATTACATAAACGCACCTAGAACGCTGGTGATTTATCGGAAGGGCCACACCCGTTCTCATTCCGAACACGGCAGTTAAGCCTTCTTGAGTCGATGGTACTCGCAAGGGGAGAGTAGATTGTCGCCAGCGTTCTGGGTGCGTTACCAAAAGCCGCCATTCATATGGCGGCTTTTGGCTTTATAAGTAAGTCGCTACGTTCTGGCTTTTGCGTTTCTAACTCTTTTCATATTGTGGCGTATACTATAGGCATGGCACAACCATCGCGACCCATAGAGTGGGGAAGGAAGAGGCAAATTCTCATCGAGGCTTTGCTTGGTACGCTGGGCGTGGCGGTTATTGGTACCGCACTCTTCTTTTTGATCTATCGTGCGCCAACCTGTACCGACGGGAAGCAGGATGGAAGTGAGATCGGCGTTGACTGCGGTGTATCCTGCGCGTATGCATGCACCTCCCAGGAAACACCACCGGTTGTTACTTTTTCTCGCGCAGTATCACCGCAGCCCGGCCGTACTGATTTCATAGCATACATCAGCAACACGAATGCGAATGCCGGAGCAGAAGCAGCATCCTATACCGTTATACTGCATTCGCGCACCGGCTCCGTCCTCGCACAAAAGACGGGTACCATCACCTTGCCGCCTGATAGCACCGTGCCGCTTTACATTCCTGCGCTCTATCAAGGAAGTGAGATTCCCGCAAAACCAATTCTCAGTATTGATACCAATGCCATTAAGTGGCTCAAGAACGTGTCCCAGCCGGTGCTGCCAACCCCCAATGACATTCAGATTCAGGATGGAACTTCGCCGCGCATTGCCGCTACGCTTAGCAATCCGTCCACCTACCCGATTACCGACCAAATTGAGATAGTAACGGTCTTTAACTCGCAGAACCTACCTATTGCCGCGTCGCAAACAGTTGTGCCTGAGCTACAACCAAAAGGTACAGCGCCCGTCGTGTTTACTTGGAATGAACCTTTTCCTGGAAAAGCAGTACGCGCCGAGATATTGCCGACGTTTGGTTCCTAATACTGTGCAGCTATGGTTGAAATATTTAACAAAAGCCCGTTTGCGGCACTGAAGGTAGGGTGGCCGCTCTATGCCACGGCGCTTCTTCTTTCGCTCATTGGCGTGATAACCGTGAGCACTTTTGGACAGGGGCCCTCGGTGGCGGGCCGCCAGCTCATTTGGGTGGCGCTTTCAAGCGTGGCATTTTTCGCGTGTGCTAGCGTGGACATGCGGTTCATCCGCCGTACCCCCGTCATTATCACGGGGTACTTGGCCGTTATGGCGCTTCTTGCTGCCTTGCTTGTTCTCGCGCATCCAACGCTCGGAGCGAAAAGCTGGTTTAACTTCGGCTTCTTTTCTTTCCAGCCGGCGGATCCGGCAAAGATCGTGCTCATTGCACTCATGGCAAAATACTTCTCGCGCCGTCATATGGAGATTGGCTATTTCTGGCACGTGATTGTCTCGGGCGCCTATGCCGGTACGCTCATTCTCTTGATCCTCGTAGAGCCGGACCTCGGCATGGCGACTATCTTTGCTTCAATATGGTTCGGGATGGTACTCGTTTCTGGTATTCCCGTGAGGCATCTGCTCATCGTGCTTATGCTCGGCGTCGTTGCAGCGACTGGCTTATGGTTTGGTGGTCTCCATGCCTACCAGCGCGCACGCATCATGGCCTTCGTGAATCCTGCTGCCGATATTCATGGAAGTGGGTATAATGCATACCAGGCCGTGGTGGCAGCAGGATCAGGACAGATATGGGGAAAGGGTATTGGCTATGGGACGCAATCAAAGCTCCGCTTCCTTCCAGAATACGACACCGACTTCATCTTTGCGGCATTTGCGGAAGAGTGGGGATTTGTGGGCGTTACGCTCATTTTGCTTTTATATGGCCTTCTCCTGTTCCAGCTGCTTTGGATCGCGCGGCGCATGCCGACAAACTTTGATACGCTCTTCACGCTCGGTGTCGCCATACTTTTTCTTGCGCACATAACGGTGCATGTTGGTATTAACCTAGGACTTTTGCCAGTCACGGGCACCACGGTGCCATTCATGAGTTCAGGTGGTTCACACCTTATTATTGAATTTGCGGCGCTCGGCATTATAGCGTCGCTCGCGCAACATTCCCGCAGTGTGCCGCGGGAAGAAGCGCTCGTCGAGCTTGAAGGGTAGTAATAGTGGGAATAGTCTAAAAACACTAGCGATACAGTGCGAGCGTCTTTTGGACCATGCCTTCTTTCGAAAAGGAATGTGCAACTTTGGTGTGCAGCTTTTCACCGAGTTCTTTTCGAAGTTCAGTCTTTTCGAGAAGAGTAGTAAGCGCTGCGGCAAATCCATCCACATCGTTTTTTTCTACCAAAAGCCCGGTTACGCCGTCTTCAATAATCTCAGGAATGCCTCCGACACGGCTCGCTATGACAGAAAGCGAAGCATTACCAGCTTCAAGTACTGCATAGGCGAGGGCCTCTGAGCGCGAAGGAAAGAGGAATATATCAAATGCTGAAAGAAATTGCGGAGCGTTCATGACGTGTCCGCAGAAATGAACTCTATTGGAAAGACCCTTTTCATGAACGAGTGCTTCGAGTGTTGCGCGATTTTGCCCCTCGCCTATGAATACCAGCGCAGTATCGGGAAAAATGTTCGCAATCTTTGAAAATGCTTCAATCGCCACGTCTTGTGCCTTGGTAGGGTGAAGCTCGGCGAGGTTTCCAATCCATATCTTCGCGGTGAGGTCAGGCGCGAGCGAAGCTCGCGCCGCATCCTTCTCTACTACCTCAACTGGCTCGATGCCGTTATGAATAACCAGAAGCTTCTGTTTTGCAAAAGGCATCCACAATGCATCACGTCGCACGGCCTGGGATACACAGATCACTTCATGAGCACACCACACCGTTATTAAGTGGAAAAAGGCAAAGATTGCCTTTTGCCATGAAGGCCTCGTCTCGTTAAAAGCCCAACCATGGGCCGTGAATATAATTTTTTGCACGCCGCAGAGGCGCGCGGCAATCATGGCCACAAATCCTGCCTTGGAGCTATTGGCATGCACGATGTCAGGGTTCAATTTTTTGATGAGAGTGCGCAGCGCCATTAAGGAAGTGAAATCTCCTTGGAGTGACACGTCACGCGCCATGCCGCGGATAGGGTAGGTGGGGATGCCTTTTTGAGCGAGGCGCTGGGACAGTTCGCCTTCAGGACCAAAGGCTACACTCACCGTATGGCCCGCTTCCTGGGCAGCGCAGGCGAGATCATACACATATTTTTGGCCGCCACCCCAATTTGCCTTGGTTATAACAAAGAGGATTGAGCGTGCAGGCGCGCGCGGAGTGCTCTCGTCAGCAGCAGGTGATTCGGTAACATTCATGGAGTATTCGTAGTACTATGATATAACACTCCAGCGCGGGCAAGCGTTACACTATGACATTCGGCGGTAAAAAGGCAACATTCCTCTTGTTTGTGGGGGACATTGTGGTATTCATCTGTGCGCTCTGGCTTACGCTCGCGGCGCGCGCCTTGTCTTTTGCTGTCTTTGATAAGTTTGGCGCGCAGGTAGGCCTCTATATTCCGATTTTCTTTTTGTGGCTCTTGGTCTTTTACATGGCTGGCCTCTATAGTAAGCGAGCCATTCTTTTTAAGGCAGAACTCTGGGGCGCTATCTTCCGCACGCAGCTTTTAAATATTGTCCTGGCGGCACTCTACTTTTTCTTGCTTCCCGGGCTTGGCATTACGCCGAAAACTACCCTCGTCCTCTATCTCTTTATTTCACTCGCGGGAATTTTCGCGTGGCGTCTCGGCCTTTTTCCTCGACTGAGTAAACCTGCCACACGAAGCAGGGCAGTACTGATTGGAGAAGGTCCCGAGATTGACGAACTCTTTACGGAAGTAAACAGCAACATGCGCTACCAGGTGCAATTTATTATGAAGGTCTCACCCGCAGAGCTCTTCACCACTTTTGGCACCTATGCTGCAGAATTTCAGCGTAATGAGATTTCGATGCTTGTGGTAGATATTGAGAATGATTCGCTGACGCCGATTCTGCCCCAGATATATGAGCTTGCCTTTGTTTCACCAACGTACCAACTCGTGAATTTTTACGGGATGTATGAAGAAGTCTTTGACCGTGTGCCGCTTTCGCTGCTGCAGTATGACTGGTTCCTCAATAATGTCTCCACCACAGCATCAAATTTCTATGAAATAGGGAAGCGTGTCATTGATATAGTCGGCGGCTTACTTATGGGAGTGGTGATGATAATTGCGACGCCGTTTGTCTTTCTCGCTCTACGGGCAGAAGGCCCTGGTCCACTTTTTATCAGGCAGGATCGCTGGGGGAAGAATGGCTCGCACATCATGACCTACAAGTTTCGCAGTATGCGGTATAGCGATCCCGGCGTGTGGATGAGTAAGTCGGTAAAGGAAGGCGACGACCGTGAAAAGCCAAAGAACTACGTGACCCGCGTGGGTGCCTTCCTTCGCACCACCTCGCTCGATGAATTCCCGCAGTGCATCAATGTGCTTCGTGGCGAGCTTTCCTTAATTGGGCCGCGTAACGATATTTGGCCGCTCGGGGTTACCTTAAGTGAGGCTATTCCTTATTACCGTATTCGCTACATCGTAAAGCCCGGCATTACGGGGTGGGCACAGATAAACCAGCAGTATGAGCCAGGAAACATTAGCCCGCAATCTATTGAAGAAACAAAGATGCGCCTTGCCTACGACTTCTATTACATAAAGCATCGTTCTTTCGCACTCGATGTGGTCATTGCACTCAAAACCTTTAAAAGGATGCTTTTCCGCGTGAGTTCGCTATAGTAACTCTATGGAAACTACTGCTGGCATGAAGCATACATTATTTATTACGGGAGCAGCGGGATACGTTGGCTCTATGCTCGTGCAGCAGTTTGCAAAAAGGGAAGACGTTGAGCGAATCGTTGGTCTTGATAAAGAGCCAATGCCTGAAATGCTGAAGAGTGAGCAAAAACTCGTCTATGTGCAGATGAATACTGCCGATGAGTGGGAAGAAAAGGTACGAGAATATCAGCCAGATATCATCATCCACACTGCCTGGCAGATTCGCGAGATCTATGGGAACCGCGCGCTTACCTGGAAGTGGAATATTGAGGGATCTGATAAGGTCTTTGACTATGCTTTTAGCACGCCTGGTGTGAAAAAATTGATTTATTTCTCGACCGTTTCTTCCTATGGTGCTTTTGCGACAAACACCCTTGAGCATCGTTATACGGAAGACGAGCCATTTCGAAAAAGCGAGTATCTGTATGCAGAAGAAAAGAGGATTGCTGAAGAACATTTGGAGGAGCGCTCTAAGAAAGCGGCCGCAGCTGGCAGCACCGTGCAGGTTTCGGTGGTGCGCCCGGCAGCCATAACCGGCCCACGCGGCCGCTTCATGCGCATTCGCTTCGGCCTCCAGTCCGCGCTCTCCGGACAGCTTAAAGACTCGTTTGCGTACCGCCTCGTTTCAGCAATGGTTTCATTCGTTCCGGTGACCCCAAAATGGCTCCGCCAATTTATCCATGAGGATGATGTGACGGATTTGGTAGAAATGCTGGCATTTGAGGAACCAAAAAACCTTTCGGAAAGTAAGACAAAAGGGCAGTATGAAGTATTTAATATTTGCCCGCCAGGAGCGGTAGTGCTTGGGCCAGATATGGCAAAGGCAGTAGGTAAGCGCACGCTTCCGCTACAGCCATGGATGATTCGTATCCCATTTTTCTTTATGTGGCACCTCACTCGCGGAAAGATCCCGACAGGTCCTGGGGCATGGCGAGGCTACTCTTACCCTATAGCGGTAGATGGCAGTAAACTCACGCGCATCTATGGGTACCGGTATAAATACCCGAGCTTCGACGCTTTTTATTATACGGATGGTCGCTATGAAGAATTTGTGCCTTCAGAGCAGCGTCGTCCGAAGCCCTAGCCGTAAACGGTCCCTATGATTATTGATGGTCGAGCTATTGCGAGTGATATTTTAAAAGTGACGCGTGAGCGGGTGAGCGCGCTGGGTCGTGAGGTAGTGGTGCGCGCTGTGACCATGAGCCCGACACCAGCTACCGAATCTTATTTGCGCATGAAAAGCGCGCGCGCTGAAGATGCTGGCATGCGCCTCGAGCTCGTACGCTTACCTGATGAGGCGACCTCGGAAGAAGTGATTTCCGCGGTGCAAAAAGAAGGCGCCGACGCCGTGCTCGTGCAGCTGCCACTTCCGGAGTCAGAAAGCATCAGTCCGTCACTTATTCTGGATGAAATTCCGCTGGAGAAAGATGCCGATGTGCTTTCGGGAAGAGCGTATGAACGCTTTGCCTATAACGAAGAGGGTGCGCTGTTGCCGCCGGTGATTGCTGGCGTGCGGGAAGTGCTTCTGCGCCACGCTTCAGATTTTCTTAAGACTATAGAAGGGAAGCGGGTGGTAGTGCTTGGGAGTGGAAAGCTTGTAGGGCAGCCTGCCACGGCATGGCTCGAGCAGCTGGGTGCAGAAGTAACCGTACTCACGAGAAAATCGAAGAATTCAGAATTCTTGGAGGCGCTCAAGCATGCCGAGCTCGTCATTCTCGGTGCCGGCAGTCCCCACCTCGTAAAGCGCGAGATGCTCAAAGAAGGCGTCATCCTTATCGACGCCGGCACCTCAGAATCCGGCGGTGCTATCGTCGGCGATGCAGACCCAGCGTGCGCCGAACTGGCACGTATCTTCACGCCAGTCCCGGGGGGCATGGGGCCGATTGCCGTGGCTTGCCTTTTTCAGAACGCGGCGGAGCTCGTTTTACGTAGTTCCCATTAAAATCACCCTCTAGCCCAGCATTTGCGAAAAGCTGTAAAATGCGTACACTAGGGGATATTCACTAAGTTATTGTATGGCTCGACGTATCTATTTTGCCGTTGTGGTGCTGGTTTTGGCCGGTCTTTTGGGATGGTTCGTATTCTCCACAAATCACCCAAGCTCGAAGTATGCCATTAAGCTTGGTCTCGACCTGGCAGGCGGCACGGAGCTGGTATATAAGGCAGATACGTCCCAGATCGCCACAGACAAAGCAGGAGCCCTTAACTCACTCCAGAGCGTCATTGAGCGCCGCGTTAACCTCTTCGGTGTCGCGGAGCCGCTTGTACAGGTTGAATATGCGAATGCGGCAACGCACCAAGCTGAAGACCGCCTCCTCGTCGAGCTTCCAGGAGTGACCAACCTTCAGGCAGCAGAGACGGCTATTGGCCAGACGCCAGTCCTTTCTTTCGAGCTTGAGGCTACCAGTACAGCCCCAGCTACCGAGCGAGTCCCTGTTACCGTTAATCCAAAAACCGGTGCAATGGAAATAAATACTGCCTCTGCTACACCTGCAACCACAACACCGCAGTACATTCCAACGGGTCTTACCGGCGCATACCTTAAGAGCGCATCGCTCCAGTTTAGTAACGGCAGCGGAAATGTAGCCGCAAACACGCCGGTGGTAGATCTCACCTTTAACCCTCAGGGCGCAGCACTCTTTAACAAAATTACGAGTGAAAACGTTGGTCGCACGCTCGCAATCTTCCTCGATGGGCAGCTTATTGAAGCGCCGGTTATTCAGGAAGCTATTCCAGATGGAAACGCACAGATCACCGGCCAGTTTACCCCTGCACAGGCACGTGCCCTCGTGCAAAACCTCAACTTCGGTGCGCTACCGGTCCCTATCACCCTTGAATCAAGCGACATTGTCGGCCCTACGCTTGGCGGCGTAGCCCTCCACGCAGGCCTTATGGCGGGAATTATTGGCTTCGTGCTCGTGGCACTCTTCATGATACTTTGGTACCGCCTTCCAGGTCTCGTCTCTATCATTGCGCTTACGATCTACATCCTTATTTCAATTGCAATCATTAAGGTAGTACCGATCACGCTTACGGCTTCTGGTATTGCCGGTCTCATCATATCGCTCGGTATTGCCGTGGATGCCAACGTGCTCATCTTTGAGCGCATGAAGGAAGAGCTTCGCTCCGGAAAGGGTCCACGGGAGGCTGCACACATCGGCTTCGGTCGTGCATGGCCTGCAATCCGTGATGGTCACCTCACCATGCTCGTCTCCGCAATCATCCTCTTCTGGCTCGGTACGAGCATTGTCCAGGGATTTGCGCTTGTCTTCGGCTTCGGTATCGTAACCTCGCTCATTTCTGCGGTGTTCATCTCACGACTCTTCCTTTTTGCCATCCTTCCCGAAAAGGGAGGCAAGGTTTGGCGCTTCTTAACCGGTAGCGGGTATCACTTCTAATCCTAGTAATCAATTGGCCTATGTTTATCATCCGACATCGCACATTCTTCCTCACCCTCACCGGCCTCATCCTGGTCGCTGCTATCGCTTCCATTGCGATCTTCCGCCTCCCGCTTTCTATCGACTTCACGGGCGGCTCCCTTATCGATGTATCGTACGCGCATGCGCGTCCTGATGTGCCGACGCTTAATAGGGCGGTTAACGCACTGGGTCTCGGTGAGATTTCCGTGACCGACAGCGGCACAAATGACATCACGCTTCGCACCCGCACGCTCAATAATGCGGAATATACGCAGGTATTGAATGCACTTTCGCTTAACGGCACAAACCCTGCGACCGTGCTTTCCTATGACTCGATTGGTCCCTCACTTGGTTCTGAGCTCGCTTCCAAGTCACTTGATGCACTTCTTGCCGTGGTCTTCTGTATCGTGCTTTATATCGCGTGGGCATTCCGTCGCGTGCCAAAGCCCGTGCCAGGCTGGGGCTACGGTATCGTCGTGGTGGTGATGCTCGCAATCGACCTCATCGTGCCGACCGGCTTTTATGCTGCACTTTGCCACTACACCGGTGTGCAGGTTGACCCCCTCTTTGTGGTCGCAATGCTTGCGCTCCTCGGCTACTGCGTAAATGACGTCATCGTTATTTTCGACCGTATCCGCGAAAACCTCATCAAGAACGAGCGTGACGCGCTTCACGAAGACTTCCCAACGGTAATCGGCCGCTCCATCGACGAAACCATGACGCGCTCTATCAACACTGCGCTCACGGTGGTGCTCGCCCTTCTCGCGCTTATCTTTGTCGGCCCTGTAACCACTCGCGACTTCGCGCTTGTGATGCTCGTCGGTGTGGTTATCGGTACCTTCTCTTCTATCTGCCGCTCCGCTCCGCTCCTTATACCGCTTGCAGACTACTTCACTAAAGAAAAGGCAACGCCCGCTGCTCGTGCCGCAAAGAAAGGGAAAAAATAGAAAGGCCGAGACTTAAACCCCCTTATCTCATATGATCCTCGGCATCACGGGAACCAATGGCGCAGGGAAGGGAACGGTAGTTGACTATCTCGTGCAAAAACATGGATATACGCACTACTCTTCGCGTGCTGCGATAACGGAAGAAATTCTGAAACGTGATCTTGAGGTGAATCGCACGAATTTGAATGAGGTAGCGACTGATCTGCGGGAAAAGTTCGGCCCAAGCTATATCCCGGATTTGTATATGAAGCGAGCAAAAGAGCAGGGAATTCAGGACTATGTCATAGAGTCAATTCGGAATCCATTTGAAGCTGAGGCTATTAAGGCACGTGGTGGGAAAATACTCATCGTCGATGCAGATAAGAATATTCGTTATGAACGCATCACTGCCCGGGCTAGTGAAACTGATAAAGTGAGCTTTGAAGAATTTGTTGCCCAGGAAGATCGCGAAATGACCTCAGAGGACCCAACGAATCCAGCGAAAATGAGTATACATGCAGTTATGGCCATGGCAGACTATACGCTTGAAAACAATGGCACCCTCGAAGAACTTCATGCACAGATAGACGCACTTCCTCTTTTTAACGACTCTGCCGTACAATAGGTAGATGGCACACCTTCACGAAAAGATTGATTGGACGGTGGATGTTTTTATCGTCCAAGGAGACGCAGTGCTCCTTCGAAAACATGATAAATACAAGCGCTGGCTCGTTCCTGGCGGCCATATTGAGCTCGACGAGGAACCAACGCAGGCAGCGCTTCGTGAAGTAAGGGAAGAGGTGGGTATGGAAGTGAAGCTTGTGGGCGAAATTCCTCCTATTGGTGAAGAAGGAGAATATGAAGAACTTCTCGCTCCACGTTTTATGAATATCCATGGAGTGAATGAAAATCATAAGCACATTAGCCTCGTATACTTTGCTACTGCAGAAGATCGCGAAACAAAACAGGGAGAAGAAGAGGTGAGCGACGAGCTTAAATGGTTTACCCGAGAAGAGTTGGATAACCCAAGCTTTGGGGTTTCAGAAACCATTCGCCACTATGCAAGAGCAGCACTCGATGAGCTTGGATCGTAAAAAGAATCAGTATTTCAGCTTATTTAAGAAATAACCGTGCCTGCGAAAGGTTTTCCGGAGAGATAGTTATTGAATTCTTCGAGCTTTGTACCGTTTATCACGGCAACTTCGAGCCCAAGTGCTTCTGCTTCTTTTGCAGCGACTGGGTCAAAGGGAGAGGAGAGGCCTGGATCCCAGGTTGGAGGAATGAGTTTGCGGAAATTAGACCACTCGATGCGCTCTATTTTTTGTGCGTCGACGTTTTTGCGAGGATCCTTATCATAGACATAGTCAATATTTGAAAGGTTTACCATCTTTTTTGCGCCGAGCTGTTTTGCGGCGAGGACTGCGCAGTAGTCGGTGGACCATCCTGGTTTCCAGCCTGCGCCAATGATGATGTTTGAGCGGCCAGAGACGCGGCGGGTTGGGTTCTTAACAATGCGTGCTTGTGCTTCTTCAGAAAAGAGAGCGCGAAGGAGGTGGGCATTAAGGCGTGTGGAATGGATGCCGAGCCAATCAAGGTCTTCGCGATCTAAGTCGCCACGCACTGCGTGCGCTGCTTCCTGATAGCGGCGCGCGGTCTTGCCGCCTCCGGTAATAATGAAAAAAGATAGGCCTTCGCCTATCTTCTTCAAGATTAGTTCACGAAATGTGGAGAGAAATTCAGTATCAACCTCGCCCGGAACGATTAATGAGCCACCCACAGAAACTACGACGTATTCACGTTTAGGTCTTAAGGAAGGTATCACAAGGCTAAGGTTTGACGGCTCATAGTATTTTACTCCCTCACGCCTGCACCGCAACTTGTGGAAAGGGAAAAGTGTTTCGAATTACTCCACCGGCTTAGGAACAATTTGACACTTAGTTCTGCGAGAGTATGATTACTAATGACAAAGTCGGAACGTATTCCATACGGTCTCGAGACCAAAAAGACCAGCTAAATGCTGGTCTTTTTGGTTCATTTCTCATCCAGGAAGTAGGCCTTTCTAGAGCTTGACGCCCTTCACGGCCTCGCGTAGTATAGGAAATACCTGCCCTGTAATAGGGGCTGGGCTTTAGTTTGCTCCATTTAACTGCCAGCGGCTTACGCCGCGAGCATAGGAGAGAACCTTGAAAATTACATAGTTCTAGATGCAATCATTAGACGAAACAATAAGAAAACATTTCTTGTGTTCCGCCTATTCTTAATGAGAGTTTGATCCTAGCTCAGGATGAATGCTGGCTGTATGGATAAGGCATGCAAGTCGAACGGGTTTAGACCCGTGGCAGACGAGGTAGTAACACGTACGAACGTACCCTGAAGTCGGGGATATACCATCGAAAGATGGAGCAATACCCGATGGTACCGCAAGGTTAAAGATTTATCGCTTCAGGAGCGGCGTGCGTAATATCAGCTTGTTGGTGAGGTAATGGCTCACCAAGGCTACGACGTTTAGGGGAGCTGAGAGGCTGACCCCCACCGATGGGACTGAGACACGGCCCATACTCCTACGGGAGGCCGCAGTCGAGAATCTTCCGCAATGGACGAAAGTCTGACGGAGCGATACAGCGTGATGGACGAAGTGCTTCGGTACGTAAACATCTTTTATGTGGGACGAAATTATTGACGGTACCACATGAATAAGGGGCTCCTAACTCTGTGCCAGCAGGAGCGGTAATACAGAGGCCCCAAGCATTATCCGGAATCACTGGGCGTAAAGGGTGTCTAGGCGGTCATATTAGTCGTTTGTAAAATCCGGGGGCTCAACCTCCGGCCCGCAGGCGAAACGGCATGACTAGAGGTTGGGAGAGGTGCATGGAACTCACGGTGTAGGGGTGAAATCCGTTGATATCGTGGGGAACACCAAAGGCGAAGGCAGTGCACTGGCCCAAATCTGACGCTCAAACACGAAAGCCAGGGTAGCGAATGGGATTAGATACCCCAGTAGTCCTGGCCCTAAACGTTGCTCGCTCGTTCTACGGAGTATCGACCCTCTGTGGGACTAAGCTAACGCGGTAAGCGAGCCGCCTGGGTAGTACGATCGCAAGGTTAAAACTCAAAGGAATAGACGGGGACTTGCACAAGCGGTGGATCATGTGGCTTAATTCGTAGCTAAGCGAAGAACCTTACCAGGGTTAGAAATCCAACTGCATCCCACCCGAAAGGGAGGGAGCCTTCGAGGGTGTTGGACAGGTGATGCATGGTTGTCGTCAGTTCGTGGCTTGAGCTGTTCCCTTCAGTGGGGTAACGAACGCAACCCTCGTTGTCTGTTATATATGTCAGGCGAGACTGCCCCCTCACGGGGGAGGAAGGTGGGGATGACGCCAAATCAGCATGTCCCTTGAT
>JARIGN010000034.1 GCA_029288835.1 Candidatus Kaiserbacteria bacterium | reverse complement strand
CTATACTCGTGAGAACCGCCTATAGCTCAGTTGGTAGAGCAGATCCCTCTTAAGGATATGGTCCCTGGTTCGAGTCCAGGTAGGCGGACACGAACGAACTTTAGTGAGTGAGTGGCCGCCTAAGCAAGCGCGGGGCGCTTGCGGCCTGGACTCGAAAACCTTGTGAGCATTTTTCATGAGTGCTGCGAAATGAAAAATCCACAAGGTATACCTGCTCCTGTAAGGAGCGAGTCCACCAGCATTGCATAAAATCATGTTAGAGTTTTCATAGGCACCACCCACCTCTCCCATGCCCCACTTCCGCCACACATTTTGGCTTTTCATCCTCTTCGCGCTCCTCGCCGCCCTCGGCACCGCCTATTATTTCTCTACACATTCAACCACTTCAGAAGGCAAAGGCCTCCGCGTCCTCTTCATCGGTAACAGCTACACTTCCGCTAACGACCTCCCCACCGTCTTTCAAAACATGGCCATGAGCGCCGGCTATCCAAAGCCCTTCGTTATGTCTGACACGCCCGGTGGCATGACCCTCACCGAGCACGCCACTTCTACCGTGACCCAGAATCTCATTGCAAAAGGTACTCCTTCCGGCAAGCACTGGGACGCGGTGGTGCTTCAGGAACAAAGTGAGGAGCCAGCCTATGCATATACATACGCACGCAACCGCGCAGCAATGGACGGCGCGGTCTTTTCCCTCTACACCCAAATCCAGCAGTACAACCCTTCCGCACATGTCGTGCTCTATGAGACCTGGGCACGTAGCGCCGAGCTTTGGAAGAATGGGCAGATAAATACAGCATGGCTTGGAAAAAATCCTGATGACATGCAGTTTCGCATTCACAATTCCTACCAGCATGCATTAGACACTATTGGCACGAGTAATGCGTCAGTCGCGTGGGTCGGTGATGCCTGGCAGATAAATAACAATTCCTCGCACCCTATCGAGCTCTATAGCGGCGATGGCTCGCACCCCACATACGCCGGAACCTATCTCGCCGCGCTCGTCCTCTTTTCCAAGATCTATAACACCACGCCTGAGAAGGTCACGTATACGGGAAGTCTCTCTGCAGATGATGCGGCCACGCTCAAAGATATTCTTCTTAATAATCCGCAGCTTTTGAGCACGGGGACTCAGTAAATCCTCAAGCTCCCCGTTTTGGACTTCTGAGGAGTTTTCTGCAATACTATTTTGAACGCCCAGGTGGTGAAATTGGTATACACGCCTGCCTTAGGAGCAGGTCCCTTCGGGGGTGGAGGTTCAAGTCCTCTCCTGGGCACATTTCAGGTTTCTCTTAGTCTTCCTTCAGCTATTGTTCAGGTTCCCTAGCGTATCCTGCCATGAAAGCTCGCCTCCGGATGGGCTTGACAAAACATTTAAGCTATGCTAAATATAGGGTTATATGGCAACAACAATAGTTGAAGAAAACCAGCAGGATACCGGCAAAACCGCGGCTATTAATGCCCTCGCGGTGGTTGGTTTCATTGCACTCCTTATTATTGGCATCGCGCTTGCTATCTATAGCACGCGCTATATACCTGTCGCAGTTTCAAAGATTTCTGGCATCGCGCAAAACCATGCCAACAAAGACGGCGATGACGGCCTCGCGGTGGTAACCTCAAGTTCCACCATTCCTTTCGGCGGATCAGGCACCATCATCACTTCTAGCACGACAACCGCCCTCATTCCCCCATCGAGCTATCGTGCCCCTGCTATTGCAGCGGTAGCGCCTGCTACGGAGCCTTCTGAAACAAATGCGGCAGTTTCTCGTCCGCAAGCACCATACGGTCTTCCTGACCTCACCGTGCACATCATTGCGACAGGATACCTTGCCGGCCCTTCAACTGATTCTTTCGTACCCGCAAACATCATCCCTCCAGGTGCACATCCTGCGGTGCAGTTCTCTGTGGCAAACGTCGGTACCAACGTAACCGGTCCTTGGAACTTCGGCGCGCAGATTCCAAGCTACAACAACACAGCATTCGCTTCCCCGGTCGAGCCTTCGCTCAACCCTGGCGACCACACGGTCTTCACGCTCGGTTTCAATAACGCGATCCCTGGCCCTGCACAAACCATCACCGTCCAGGTAGACCCAACTGATTCAATTACCGAATCAAACGAAGCAAACAACAGCGCCGCCGCTGCCGTTACTATCCTCCAGACTGGAAGCTAATCGCGAGTGGGCATTCAGCAGAAAAATCAAAAAAGCTTTTCAGATGACTTAGACTTGGCCAAGCGGCCCGGAGCGGTCATTTGAAAAGCTTTTTTGATTTTTCCTCTAAACATCCAGGTTCGCCAACTTCGCATTCGACTGAATAAACGACTTGCGGCTCGCGACATCGGTGCCCATGAGAATGTCGAAGATGCGGTCAGCGTCCACAGCATCTTCCACGGTAACGCGCTTGAGGATGCGATTTTTTGGATCCATCGTCGTCTCCCAAAGCTCCGCAGGATTCATCTCACCAAGACCTTTGTATCGCTGCGTCGATGGTGCTTTCTTTTTTCCCGCTACAGCTGCGCTTCCGGTAGTCTCGGTAACTTCCTCATTCTCTGCTCCGTCTTCTTCCTCCTCGACCCCTTCTGATACTTCAGTCGTTGCAGCATCAGCTTCGGCACTGTCATAGCCAAGCTTTTTATACACCGCGTTTCGTTCCTCGTCAGAGTATGCATAATGCACCTGCTTGCCCTGCGTGATCTTGTAGAGCGGTGGCTGCGCCATGTAGATGAATCCTCCCTCCACTACCTCACGGAAATGGCGATAAAAGAGCGTGAGCAAGAGTGTGCGAATGTGGGCACCGTCCACGTCGGCATCTGTTGCGATGATGATCTTGTGGTAGCGGAGCTTCTTTAGGTCAAAAACGTCCCCAATAGCCGTACCAAGCGCCACAACAAGATTCTTAATCTGCTCCGAGGCAAGCATCTTATCAAGGCGCGCGCGTTCAATATTCAAAATCTTTCCCCGGAGCGGAAGGATAGCCTGCGTGCGGCGGTCGCGGCCCATCTTGGCTGAGCCGCCTGCCGAGTCTCCTTCTACGATGAAGAGCTCAGATTCTGCCGGGTCTTTTGCCTGGCAGTCGGCAAGCTTTCCGGGGAGCGTCATGCCTTCGAGCGCACCCTTGCGGAGAATTGAATCCTTTGCAGCCTTTGCTGCCTTGCGCGCCTTGAGCGCGAGCAGCACCTTGTTCACGATAGCGCGACCGTCGTCTGGGTTTTCTTCGAGGAAGGTGTTAAAGGCTGCAGAAAAAACCGAGTTCACGGCTGCCTGTGCCTCAACGGAGCCAAGCTTAGTCTTAGTCTGTCCTTCAAACTGAATCTCCGGCATCTTTATCGATATAACAGCCGTGATTCCTTCGAGCGCGTCGTCACCGGTGAAGTTTTCTTCGCTTTCCTTAAGGATACCAACGGAGCGAGCGTATGAATTAAGAATGCGCGTGAGCGCAGTTTTAAAGCCGGTGACGTGCGTACCTCCTTCTGGCGTGTGGATGTTGTTTGCAAATGCGGTGAGATGCGGCGCGGTGTCATCAGTGTACTGCAGCGCCAGCTCTACCATCACATTGTCCTGCTCCTTTTCCGCATAGAAAATATTCTTGTGGACCAACACCTGGTGCTGGTTATAAAACGCAATCAGTGAACGAAGGCCACCTTCGAAATAGAAGGTCATGGAAGGAACCTCGAGCTTCCCCGCGTTTATGAGCTCACGAACATAGAAGACGTCTTCTGAATCAACCATGCCTGCCTCGCGTGCATCAATGATGCTCATGCGCACGTCCTTCACGAGATAGGCCTGCTGGCGAATATGGCTCACGATCTTCTCCCAGTTCCAGTTGATGCCGTCCTTAAAGATTTCCACATCTGGCTTGAAGAACACGATGGAGCCCTGGTTGCTGGTCTTCCCAATCTGCTTCACCTTGGCGAGCGCGCGACCAACCTTATATTCCTGCATGTGAATGCCACCATCTTTGTGCACGATGACTTTCGTGTGCTCAGAAAGCGCATTCACCACCGATGCACCGACACCGTGAAGACCTCCCGAGACTTTATACCCAGAATCCTCTCCGCCAAATTTTCCGCCGGCATGGAGCGTGGTCATGATGGTCTCGAGTGCAGATACTTTAGTCTTTGGATGAATGCCAACCGGAATACCGCGACCATTGTCTGCAACGCGCACATACCCACCAGGAAGCAGCACGACTTCTATATTATTTGCAAAACCACCCATCGCCTCGTCGCGGGAGTTATCGAAGATTTCCCAGATGAGGTGGTGGAGACCGTCAGGGCCGGTGGTACCGATGTACATGCCCGGGCGCTTGCGGACTGGTTCAAGACCCTCAAGGACGGTGATGCTTGAAGCATCGTATTCGTGAGAAGCGCCCTTGCCTGATTTTGAAGACACTTTTGCCGGAGCCTGCCCTTTATTACCCGCTGCACTTTTAGCGTTTGTTTTAGCTGCTGCTTTTGCCATATCGTCCCTAAAGTATAGCATATTTTCACCGGCAAATCTCGCCCATACTCAGCAAAATCCTCATAAAAAAGTCATGTTTTAGCGCCTATACTCGTCTGTGGAGCCCCTTAAAACCATATAAAGGAGAATACCTCGTGAAGCTCAAAGACCTGCTTATCCTTTCTGATGTAGAGGCTAAGCCTATCCCTGACATAGCCAATCAAGATGAGCTTACCCAGCGCCAGCAGGAGCTTGGTGATTTGCTCCGAGAGCTTGACCGGCTCACCGTAGAAAGAGGTCAGGCAGTTGCCGACGCACTTTTCCCAACCAACAAACGACTGACGGAAATCGGGCAAGAAATCTTTACGCGTGCTGAGGCTATCGAGAAGTTCGCCACCGAAAATCGTGAGCTTCTCACCAACCAAGAGCGAACCAAAACGATCAACCATCCTGGTGGCTCCTTCAGCTGGCGCAAGACCACTGAACTGCTTCTGCCGGAGGGTAAGGCGGCTATCGCAGAGCTTATCCAAAAACTCAAGCGAAAGAGACTAAAACGGTTTGTGCGGACAAAAGAAGAGCTTGATAAGGCGGGGATCAAGAGGGCGCGCGAGCTCTTCGAAAAGAGAGCCGTAGAAGGCATCACCTTCAAGGATGGGGAAATTCTCTCTATTCAGCCCATAGGTACCGTCGGAATTTCTCGACGTCTTGATGACCCGCAATGGGAAATCGAGGAATCCGAATCACAATCAAAAAGAAGAAAATCTGCCAAAGACTCCGACGAACCATAGCCCGTGCATGCACGGGCTTTTTTCATAACTCTTCAGAGTCTCAGTTCACCGTATGTTTGAACGCACTTCCCTCAATAAAAGCGCCGGTATCAGGATCGAGATAATAGGTATCTCCATTTTCGTCTTCAGCAACGAGTTTATGATGCTGAAGCGTAAGGCTCTTCAAATGTACATTTTGCACATCGCCTTCCATTTTTGGATCATAGGTGATGCGGTATAAGACTGTTTTCCAAACAGTTTCATTGGTCCCTGGACGCTGTGCTTGGACGGAAACTGAAAAGTCTCCTTCAGGATTTCCTATAGTAATTTCATACTCGGATATAATGCGAAGGTCGTTATACTCAATCGGCGCAATGGTTGGTGGTGGTATGCGGCTCATTGATATAGTGTAACACTTGCAAAGAAGCAAGCGTGCTTTATGTATGACGAGTGATCGACACACCCGGTACCCCATTCGGCCATGCGGCGGTTTTTTGTATCGAGACGGTCACTTCCTGTGCGGGAGTTTTCTCCAGAATCTGTTGTGCAATTTCCTCGGCAAGCGCTTCAATTAAATAATGGGACTTCCCGTTAAATATGTCCTGAATGATCGTACGAAGGTCGTCATAGTCGATAGTATCGGCAAGCGCGTCACTTCCTGCAGCCTTGTGCATGTCATATCCGACCCGCAGCGAAACCACAAACTCCTGCTCGACATGCCGCTCGTGCTCATAGTGCCCATGCGTCGCCTGTATTTTAAATCCGTCGATGGTGATGTGGTCCATAGTTACACGTCGCGCGATTACCGCACCTGCCATTTCTGATTAAGCGCAGCTGTGATTGCGTCCATGAGAGGATTTAGTTCGGCATCGGAAAGCGTTCGCTCGAAAGATTCAAAGACGAGACGGAATGCATAGGAAACTTTTTCTTCTGCGTCTATTTGTTTTGAAAATCGATCAAAGAGATCGATGCGCGCAAGCTGTACATCATTCATGTCCTCGACGTGTTTTTGAAAAGCGCCGACGATCGCGCTCGATACCTCAGACTCTTCCGTACCTTCTGGTGTCCACACCGCAATATCGCGCAGCGCAAAAGGATACTGCGAAAACTGCTTGTATGGGCCAAGCAAGACTTTGCGCGGCTCATAGGCTTTGCCGAGTGCAATGAGGCCATCGATAGAAAGTATGCATTCGCCTACTCCAGGGCCAAAGGAGCCATCTTGCATTTCTAAAGTCTGCACTGCGCCAGGAAGTTCTGCTGCCAAATCTTGAAGCGTCTGCGAGAGAAGCGTTTGGGACTGCTTGCCGGTGAGCTGCTTATACCCCAGCACGAGTGAAAGTTCTTCAGAATCTTTTTTAAAGATAGTGCCGATTTCAAAAAGTTTTACTTCCGCAGCAGGACCAAGCACGCGCGGCGCGACATTGGTTGCGCGCATGAGGGCGTCTTCCATATTTTCCGCAAGTGAAGAGCGGAGCGCCGGGCGCGTCTGGTCGAGAGGGTTCGCAAGCATGATTTTTTC
Organism: Candidatus Kaiserbacteria bacterium; assembly: GCA_029288835.1. Taxonomy (GTDB): domain Bacteria; phylum Patescibacteriota; class Minisyncoccia; order Phycocordibacterales; family Phycocordibacteraceae; genus C7867-001. Next base: position 43,137 of record JARIGN010000034.1, on the reverse strand, counting down.
ATCAGCACTTTTGCCGCCCTCTTTTTCCTCAGCCGCAAACGTCTGTGTCGAAATTTCTGTGAAGCCGCGCTCGGTGAGAAAATCCTTCACGCGTTCAATGCCGCGATAGCGAGCTTGATCTGCAGAACGCCCCACCGGAAGTTCCGGCATTTGCTCAGGCTTTACCTGCTCATACCCTAAAATGCGCCCAACTTCCTCAATGAGCGTCTCTGGAATGGTGAGGTCACGGCGCTCAAAAGGCGGCATAACTATGTACGTTCCCTTTTCTTCGGAAGGGCCATGTTCAGGATCCATAAAGGGAATAAATTGGAACCTGAAATCAAGGCGGTCAAAGACATGCTTCACATCACCTGCAGTATAACTAGTGCCGAGCACGGCATTAATCTTCTCGACCGTAATCTCAAGCGGCTCTGGCTTCGCTGCGTGTGCGACCTCAGGCGGGTATACATCAATAACGCCCTCCAGCTCCCCTCCCGCAACTTGTTGAATAAGCTCGAGCACATCACGCATGCCATAGCTAGCAAGCTCTGGTGAAATCTTATTTTGATACCGCTGCGACGCATCAGTCCAAAGCTTCAGAGCCTGCGACGTCTTACGCACGCTCACTCCATCGAAGTTTGCAGACTCAATGATAATGTCGATCGTATCGTTTGAAATCTCTGCAGCCTTTCCTCCTTTTACACCGGCAATACCAATCGGCGCGTTCGTGTTTGCATCAGTAATGAGCAGTGTACCTTCCGGTAATGCATATTCTTCGCCGGTAAGGGTGACGATCTTTTCTTCAGGAGCACTTTCGCGCACCAAGATAGAAAATTTGCCATTAACTTCTTGAAGTCGTGCAGCATCAAAGGCATGCAGCGGCTGGCCGATATTGAGCATCACAAAGTTCGTCGCATCCACGACATTATTAATCGAGCGCTGCCCCACTGACTCGAGCGCTTCCTTCAGCCATGCTGGCGAAGACCCCACTTTTACACCTCGCACATATGCTGCCATATAGCGAAGGTATTTTTCCTGGTTATCAATTGAGACCTTCAGTGAACCACTTTCCGGAAACGGCTCAACCGGATGCCGCAGCGAATCACTTAGCACGAGCTGATTAAGCACGGCGCCAATCTCCCGGGCTACGCCTCGGTGCGAAAGGCAGTCAGCCGCGCGGTCCGGCAGGACCTTCACGTCGAAAACATCACTACTCACAACCTCCTCTATTTCAAATGAATGGAAGGTCAACGCCTCAGCAAGTTCTTCCACACTCGGAAGCGCTTGTTCAAAATATTCTTGGAGCCAGTTTCGAGAGATTTTCATAGGGTTACGTTCGTGCGTTACTGCATTTCAAAAGTTATTGCACATTTTCCTCAAACCCATACACAAAGCGCAAATCGCCGGAATGGAAAAGCCGTACGTCATTCACGCCATGCTTCACCATGATCAAACGCTCGATGCCGCCGCCGAACGCAAAGCCCTGGTACTTTTTTGAATCAAGGCCAGCATTTTCAATAACCTGCGGATGCACCATACCGCCACCCATCACCTCAAGCCAACGGCCTTCACTTTCTGGCTCACCTGCACGTGCCTGCGGCTTAAACCACACATCCACCTCCACCGATGGCTCAGTGAAGGGAAAGAAGCTCGGGCGAAAACGCACCTTTGCTTCCGGTCCCAAATATTCGCGAAAAAAAGTATCCAGTGTGCCCTTCAGATGCGCGAGTGTTACGTTTTCGCCGATTGCGAGTCCTTCGTTCTGATAGAACTGTGCCTCGTGTGTCGCATCGGTTGCTTCATTGCGAAAGACTTTCCCGGGTACGATCACGCGATACGGCGGCATCACGCCTGCCTTTACCTGCTCCTCCATGTAGCGCATCTGCACGGGCGAGGTGTGCGTGCGCAGCACGCTTCGCTCCAGTTCTTTTTCGCGCGACTCCTTTTCGCTTGCGGAAACGTTCGTCGCAACCGCTCCCTGGAGCCAAAAGGTGTCCTGCATGTCGCGAGCTGGGTGGCCAGGTGGCACATTGAGCGAGGTGAAATTATGCCACTCGTCTTCAAGCTCCGGGCCATAGGCAACGCCAAAGCCCATCCTACCGAAAATGTCCGCGATTTCGCGGACTGCCACCGTTATAGGATGCAATCGTCCCTCAGCCATATCACTTCTGATTTTAGCCTATATTTGCTATACTGCACAGCATATCGGCCCTATGTCTCTTGAGGTACTTACCTACCCGTTTATCTTCATTGCCGTCTTCTTCGAGGTATTTTTGCTCGTCACCTTCCTTTCCGAGCCAGCCACCGAGCGCCGGAAGCAGCAGCTTTCTCCTAAGACTCCGCCTGTTGCGGTGATTGTCCCGTGTTGGAACGAAGAGAAAACAATACAGGGAACCGTCGAGTCTCTCCTTGCGCTCGACTATCCAAAAGAAAAGCTTTCCATCGTGCTCGTTGACGACGGCTCCACCGATAACACCGCAGCGGTGATGGATGAATACCAGGGCCATCCGCAGATTCAGGTGATTCATAAGGAGAATGGAGGAAAGCACACAGCAGTGAATCTCGGCATCGAGCGCTCTCCGCAGGCAGAGTTTGTTGGCTGCCTTGATGCTGACTCATTCGTTGAGCCAGATGCGCTGCGCGAGATCATCGGCTATTTTGATGATCCAAAAGTGGGTGCGGTGACGGCTGCCATGTCCGTGCACGAGCCGAAGCGTTGGATTGAGAAGATGCAGCATGCGGACTACATCCACGGCATCACGATGCGCCATGTCATTTCTTCCCTCAACGGCCTCTATGTGACGCCGGGGCCGTTTTCTTTTTACCGGCGCGACATCATTCTCGAAGTAGGAGGATTCCAAAAAGGCCACAGCACCGAAGACCTGGAGATGGCCCTCCGCCTTCAGCGCGCCGGCTACTTAATAGAAAACGCCCCACGCGCCCGCGTCTATACCAAGACCCCAATAACCGTCCCTTCGCTCATCAAACAACGCACCCGTTGGACCACGGGCTTCCTCCGCAACGTTGTGTATGACTATTGGGACATGGTGGGGAATCCAAAATTTGGCACGCTTGGCATCATCATGCTTCCGCTTGGCCTCCTTGCAAACGTAAGCGGTATCCTGATGTTCTTCGTGATTATCGTGCAGTTTGTATTGAACCTCATACACGGCCTCATCATTTCCCGAGGACTTCCGCTTTCCTATCTCCTCACGCCGCATCTCCAAAACTTCACCTGGTTCTATATTCCGCTCACTGCCGTCTTACTCTTTAGCCTCATAACTATCATCATGGGCGTCACCATCATGCTTCTCGGCAAGCGCATTTCGAAGACTCCCGGAAACCTTGTCATTGGCATAATTGCCTACCTCACCATTTATGGCTTCATTGCACCGTTCTGGCTTATGCGCTCCGTCTATGACTTAGCAACAGGCACGAAGCGAGCTTGGCGCTAAAGTCCATAAGATGCGTTAAAATACCTCTATGTCTATTCTCACCCGCAACATCATTATCTCGCTCGTTATTACCGTCGTCCTTATCGGCACGGTTGTGTATGCCATTAATTATTTAAACCAGCAGCGCGTGGCGCAGCTTAACACCATTGAGGACCAGCTCTCCACAGACACACTCTCCGTGGAAACCCAGTATGCGCTTCTTGAAAACGCGCCTTGTAGCGACTTCACCAATGGTTCTTCGACCGAAGACACACTCCTTTCGCAGGAAGTAAGCAGCCTCGGCGATAAGCTTTCCTATACGGAAAGCAAGCTCGGCTCCACCGACCCGCAGGTACTCCAGCTCAAGGACCAGTACACGCTTCTCGAAATTCGTGACTATCTCCTTACCGAGCAACTCTCAAAAACCTGTAACTTGAAGCCGACCATCGTGCTTTATTTCTATTCAAATAACACGGGCAGCTGTAACACGGAATGTGACCAGGCTTCCGCAGACCTGCAGTACCTACGCCAAACCTATCCATCCATTCGCGTGTATTCCTTTGACTATAACCTTGACCTAGCTGCCCTCAAGACACTTGAGACTGTTGAGAAGGTAAGGCCGACCTTCCCTGCCTTCGTCATCAATAACAAGCAATACTATGGTTACACTTCCCTTTCTGATTTTGAGAAAGACTTTCCACCAAGCCTTTTTGCCACAAGTACAACCGCTTCAACTACCGCAATAACAGCAAAAAAGTAGTACGTCTTAGTTACTTGTTATCGAACGTAAAGCTGAGAGAAGAAGGTCGCAATACTCCTGCAGTTCCTTACACAGTGCCAATACCTCATCCTGATTTCCTTCGGGATATCCTAATTTAAATATATAAAGTGTTGAGCCACTACATTCAAAACCATACTCTTTATAGGTATCCATGAGCATGCTCATAGTGTTTGGCTGTAGTATTTCTAATGCCTCATCTTCCTTTCCTTTTTCTACATATACCTTAAAAAACTTATTGAAATCACCCTCCAAGGATACATGTTCACAATTCTCTTCTTTCCATGAGTTAAGCAGAGAGCCAGTACTTAGGTTCACCGGAACGCATACTACTCGAGGAAGTGATTTTCTTGTCTGTAACGCTGCTACGGTATAAATATAGTATTGCTCATATCTCCCCCCTCCTACTCCAAAGGTATACTTCCCGAACCAAAAAGGTAAATCTTTGTAGATACCTGTCAATACATTTTTTAAAGAACGATTGCTTCCAAACGTAAAAAGTTTTCCCGACGAAGGAACTGCGTCTTTAGCGTTATAGGTATACTGCAGGGACTGCGCTATGCTAGCGTAATATTTATTTTCTAAAGTCTTATACACTTGCACCATACTGAAAAGAGGTACACAGAACAAAAAGAATCCAGGGACAACAAACCAGGGGTTTGAAGTAACCATAAAAACACTAATAAACCCAATAGCAAAAAGTAGCGGCAGAACAAGCCTAGAGAGTATATACAAACCTCCTTTCTGTGAAAGGTTTGTTATCATTTGAAGTGCTAACTGCGGATTTAAGGTGAAGAGAACTTGTTCCATTATGTAATGACGTAAACCCAAGCCTAGAGAACTTAAAAGATATGAAATACCTTATGAAGGAGAATCATGAAATAAAAGTGAAAAGAATGCGAATACAAATACGCTCATAATAATCATGATAACTATGAGAACAAAGCTAATCAATGCGGCCCATGCCCAACCTTGTTGAACTTTTCTGAATGATTCTACATCTGCCCACTTCATGTTTCTCCATGCCCATTCATTTCCTTTTATGCCACTGAAGACCATGAAAGCTAATAGCCCTATGTATAGAATAATTGTGAGGAGTATTCCTAATGACTTTATCCCCGAACTTACAATGCTTATAACAAATGAAAGGGGTAAATAGAGCAATCCGTAGAGGGGAATGTAGCTCCTATTCGGCAATCCCCAGAGCCAACCTAATAGGAAAGCGCCCCAATTCCATTTCATTATTTCTGGAGGTACTACGGCTTTTTCTTTCATCCCTGAAGTATTTTCTGTAGAAGTACCCATTGGTTGAGATAGTACTTTTTCTGTTGTCGGCGAATTTTCTGGAACTGTCATACCTTTTATAATGACATACTTTAGTTCTATGTAAGGTCTTGTCCCCAACCTCATCAATACTATATTTGGAGCCGCCTCCCAGGCTCGAACTGGGGACCTTCACTTTACAAAAGTGTTGCTCTACCGACTGAGCTAAGGCGGCTGGTATGCGCAAGGTTCGGCCTGCCGAACTCCTGAGCACGTTTTCCTAGAGTATCATTTCTTTTCCCGAGACACAAAGTGCCGGAAGGTGCGGCGCACATAGCGCTTTGCCTGCTCCTGGAGTGGCGTGCGGGAAGGCTTTGGCGCGAGCAGGTTTGGCCGGCGGCCACGAAGATAGCGGACGGTTTCTGAAAGCTCACGCTCGATGCCACGCACGAGGAAGAGGAAGAATTGTGCAATGTCATGGAGCACGCGCTCAAAGAAGCTTTGGAGGGCGTGGTTAATGAACTCAAGCCAGTCCACGTGCTTTGCGATAAAGAGTGCCCTCCCCACCTGCCTATCCAGCTTCAGGCGTGAGTCAGCGAAAAGGCGCGTACCGGTACGCGCCTCAACGATAGTCAAACTCAAAAAAGCCCAGAAGAGAACGACGCTCGTGATGATGAGGAGAATGTAGAGCATAGGCGTTTTACGCCACACGCATCGCTAGCCGCGTGCGGACATGCGCACAAACTTTGAAACCTCAACGCGCTCACCAAACTTCTGTGAAGCCTCGGTGACGAGGTCTCGAATGGTCTTGGTCTCGTCCTTGATGTAGGTCTGGTTCATGAGGACCTGGTCCTGGAAGTAGCTCTTCATCTTGCCCTCGAGAATCTTCTCCTGCATGTCTGCCGGCTTATCAGCAACTTCCGCCTGGAATACTGCCTTTGCTGCTTCAAGAGCTTCAGGAGCAATGTCGGTGTCGGAAAGATAGGAAGGGTTGGTTGCCGCTACCTGCATGGCAATCTCGCGTGCGAGGACCGGAAATTCAGGGTTGCGGGAGACGAAGTCAGTCTCGCAGGAAAGGAGCACCATCGCGCCAATAGCGCCTTCGTGCACGTACACACCAATAGCGCCTGCACCGAGGTCACGGTCTGCCTTCTTGTCTGCCGCAGCGCCGGAGCGTTTGCGAAGGATCACTTCCGCCTTGTCCATGTCGCCTTCAGCCTCTTCAAGTGCCTTTTTGCACTGCATGATTGAAACGCCGGTCTTGTCGCGAAGGATTTTAATTGTTTCCGTTGTGATTTCCATAGTATTTAAATTAGTGAAATGATTATAACAAATTTACGTGAGGCTCGCATATGCTCTCGGCGTTACTCGCCTTTGGGCACCCGCTACATTTTTCCCTACAACATTCGAGAGGACATGCAAACTTCAAAAATGTACCGCCCAAAGGCTGCGTTACTCAAGAGATATGACGAGCCTCCTCTCAAGTTTCTTGATCCTTACTCAACTACTTACTATGCCTTACGACCTTCTTCGTAAGCTTCAGTGAGCTCCGAAAGAATCAATTTAACAGTTTCGCGAGAAGCATCGTTAACAACGATAGGATAGGTCGCATCGTGAAGATCGCAGTCTGAGCTCATCACGCCGATGACGGGAATGCGTGCATCGCGTGCTTCCTTGGTAGCGTGTGCCTCGTGGCGGGTGTCCACGATAACGAAGACGTCTGGCTTGCGCGCGAGGTCGGTGAGGCCACCGAGGCGGGTCTCAAGACGCTCGATTTCGCGGTCGATAAAGACGCGCTCAAGCTTGGTATACATCTTTGCGAGCTCGCCGGAGTCACGCTTCTGGATGAGGTCGGCAAGGTGGTCAATGCGCTTTTTGATCTCAGGGAAGTTTGAGATAGTGCCACCGAGCCAACGACCTGCCACATATGGCTGGCCAATACGCGTAGCTGCGTCCTTAATAGCGGGAGCTACTTCGCTCTTGCCTCCGACGAAAAGCACGATCTTTCCTTCCTTTGCGAACGCTGCCATCATTTCCTTTGCCTTTGCGAGCTGGGCGTCGGTCTTTGCAAGGTCAAAGATCTCAACTTTGGACTTTGAACCCACGATAAATGGCTTCATTGAAGGGTGGCGGCGGCTCTTAAGCTGCGCAAAATGACCGCCTGTTTTGAAGAGACGCTCAACGTTTTCGCGCGTGCTTTGCTTAGCCGATGTATCGGTTGTCATAGATAGAAGATACCACAAGGCCTAAAATGCTGCAATTGCCGCGCAAAACCCGCGGGACATGCCGTTATTCCTCATCTTCTGCCTCCCCAATTCCCCCACCCGCTGCCGCAGCAGCCAGCGCCTCGACGATCGGGTCAATATAGCCCGCCATGATTTTCGGCAGGTTATGCCAGGATTCCTTGATCCGGTGGTCGGTCACACGGTCCTGGAGGAAGTTATAGGTGCGAATCTTCTCCGAGCGGTCAGCGGTACCAATCTGGGCCTTTCGGTCTGCAGAATGCTTCTTTGCCTCTTCTTCTTCTGCAAGCCCTTCCAGCTTTGCCGAAAGGATGGCCATCGCCTTTTCGCGGTTGGCGAGCTGGCTACGCTCGCTCGAGGAGCGCACATCAATGCCGGTCGGCTTATGGATAAGGCGCACGGCCGTCTCCACCTTGTTCACGTTTTGGCCGCCGGCTCCTCCACTGCGCGAGAATTCTATCTCAATATCGGCAGGGTTAATGGTGACCGTCGGCTTGTTACGGATAGGGAGCGCCGCGACTGATGCGGTGGAGGTATGGATGCGGCCGGTCTTCTCGGTGACGGGCACGCGCTGCACGCGATGCACACCAGTCTCATAGCGAAGCGCGTCGTACGCATCGGTGCCGTCTATCTCGAGCGTGAGATCATCGAGAATCTTGACGCGCCACCGCTTCCCTTCCGCATATTTCTGGTACATGTCCTTCAGCTCCTGGGCAAAAAGGTTTGCTTCATCGCCACCAGCGCCGGCACGGAATTCCAGTACGATAGCCTTTGGCTTCTCCGCTTCTTCCTTATCCTTCTCCAAGATGCGCTCAATCTCCTCAAGCAGCTCCTTTTGGCGCGCCTCAATGCGCACTGCGTCCTCCGCCGCCATCTTCATAAGCTCCGGGTCGTCCCCTGCGCTTTCCTGGGAATCGCGAAGCTCCGCGCCAAGGCGCTCATATTCTTCGGCGAAATAGGCGATCTTATGGTTTGCCTTAAACTCTGGCGAATACTCAAGCATTGGGTCATTGTAGCAAAAAAGCGGCTTTGACGCCGCTTTTTTGCTATTTCTTCTTTGCTGCAGCTGCGCGCTGCTTGAAGCGCTCGACGCGGCCGGTCTTGTCGAGAGTGCGGTCTTCACCAGTATAGAACGGGTGCGACTTGCTGGAGATTTCCACGACATACTTCGGGTATTCCTTCTTGTCAGCCTTAAAGACACCGGTCTCGGTGGTGCGAATGGTGGAACCGATCAAAAACTGCTCTCCGGAAGCCATATCTTCGAAGAGGACGGTTCGATATTCAGAGGGGTGTATATCCTTTTTCATGTTCCTTAGAGTGTGCTAGGACTATACCAAATGCCGCCAAATCAGGCAACTTTAGAAGTTTGAGTACCCCGGAATGATATTTACGGTCGTGGAAGCAGTACTGCTTGAGACCCCATTCCCACAAGCTATCGTATAAAGCGTTTGTGAAAGGATGGCATTCGGATCAATATAGGTGGTTGAGGTACTTTGGGTACTGTCGACGGTCCCTATGTCCCCTCTCGAAAGCACACAGCGGTCATTCGGGTCGGTGAGGCCACCCGAAGTCCAGGTGAGCCCTACTCCTGTGGTGTTCTTTGCCACGCGGTCCGGACTAGCCGCTAAGGTCACATTCGGAGAGGAAACCGTTACCGAGCACGTTGTGGTTGCGCTTTCTATGCCGCCTCCATAGCTTCCGACGAGCTGCACTGTATAAAGTCCCGGGGAGCTATAACTGTTTGAATAGGTGGATCCTGTAGCGCCTCCATCCCAGGTTAAGGTTGCATAGTGTGCAAAACCATATTCTGAACCAGCATAGGAAATAGGGGTACCTGGATATATCGTGCCACTTGGCGAAGTGATTGAGCATACGACATACGGCGCATTATCTGTAAACTGAGCCCAACCGCTGCAGTTATTACTATAGTCAGTCTCCGTTTCGCTTGATTGAGCAAAGCTTGAGCCGGACGTCGCATACTCATTTGCACAGAAACGATAGTAATAGGTACCTGCAGTATGCGGGTCGCTGATACCTGACGCAGTAACCGAGCCGCTACTGTTAGGAGGGATGGTACTGCCATAGGCTCCGGTATCGGTTACCAGATCATAGGTTCCGCAATAGGTACTGTTTGTGTAGTCACATAACTGCATGATGCTGTGGAATCCACTCGTAGCACTACTGGTAAGAGAAAGGTTCGAAATAGTATCGGTGAATGAATGCACGCTATCGATATAATCAGAAAATGGCGAAGGCGTTGTTGCGGTGAGGTCGGGTGCAGCCTGTACGGTTATTGTTCCCCATCCGGAGCAGTTGTTTGCCGTATTAGAGTCGGTTACGGTATAGCTGCCGTTTTGGTCTTCATCGGCACACACTTCGTAATAGTAGGTTCCAGGCGTATTAAAAGTATAGGTGAAGGTAGAGTCGAGGTTCGTACCTTCGGTCTCACTCCAGTTCCCGGGACATCCTGAAGGCTGGCAGCTTGAGAAGATTTTATACGAGGCACCGCTGGTACTTTGAGAACTGTTGAACCAAAAGGTGGTGTTAACCGGAACTCCCGTAGCGGTACTACTATTATTCCCTACCGTCGCCTGCACGGAAACGGGCTGTCCTGCTGTTGCGGTGAGATTTTGCTCAGCGGCCGTAAAGGACGCATACATGTCCGCGGGAACAGGCGTGACCGTGACGCTCGCGCTCGCCGTAGCGGCAGTCGTACCAGTCAATCCACTGCAGGTAATGGTGTAGGTCATGCTTGAAGAAGGATATTGGGTTACCGAACCTCCCGAGGCTGAGACCGAACCAATGCCATTATTAATACTGCAGCTTGTGGCGTTTGTTGCACCCCAGGCCACCGTTACGGAATTCCCCGCGGTTATCGTTACACTTGAGGAACCATTCACCGTGATGCTGTCAGTGGGGTTTGGTGGCTGTGTTACCGTGACCGTTGCCGAGGCATTCGCGCTTCCATACGCATTAGTACACGTGATTGTGTAAGTGGTGCTTGTGCTTGGACTTACCGAAGTATTTCCACCCGCAGTAGAAACAGTCCCCACGCCATTATTTATAGTGCAGGAAGTTGGACTATTTCCGGTCGTCCAGGCAAGGTTGGACGAACCATTTTGCGCGACGATTGATGGAGGAGAGGCGGTCAGCGTGACCGTGGGAGCTGATCCTGCCGGCAGGATGATTGAGGTATAAGAAGAATTTGAAACTAGCGAAGTCCCATTATCTACATAAAAACAATCCTCGAGAGATCCTTGGCCAAGCATACACGTCGTTTCATCAATACAGTACTTGCCAGGCGTCGTGTAGTCTGCCGGAAGATTTGAGGTGGGAATTTGGGAAAAGGTTGCAACCGGATTGACAGCATAGAAATACCCAGCGGACGTGCCCCCACATATGTCATTGTTGTATTGCACCCACCCTGTTGTATTCATCGCAAGGGCGCTGAAAGGCACAAGGGCAAAGAGGGCGAGGGCGAAGAGTGCTTGTGAGGAAGAGAAAAGTTTTTGCAAAGTTGTTTTCATAGAGTTCTCTTTTTATTTCTGTGGCGCAATCATAAACAATCCTTCCGGCTGGGTATTCTTTTTTGGATTCGTAATCGTCGTGTACGTTTTTTGGCCTACTTCCATAAAAAATGACGTGGTAAAAGCCGTATCGCGGGGGCCAGCAATATAGACCGATCCGTGTTCAAACGCGATTGCTGTAGGTACTAAGGAATCTGGGATCGATTCAGACTTAAGATATTTTATGGAATCCTTGAAGTGGATGTCGTAATAATCGATGGTGTGCGTACGAGGTATATACACCGCGAGCGTTTCGGATGCTGGATCAACCGCAAAGACCGACCGAAACGGGTCATCTTGTATGAGCATGGTCGGTATGCTCCCTTTTTGCGTTGCCGCGAGCTCTATAGAGGAACTTGCTTGGTACACCACGTACTGTCCTCCGGGCAAAAGATACGGCTGCGCACCATCAAAAAGTGTCGTCTCGGTTCGTGCGAAAGGATTGTATAAGACAACCTTTGACGTGGGAAAAGCAAGCGGCTTTTCGGTCACTACCGCATACGTGACCATATGCGAAGCAGGATCATACGAAAGGTGTGCCTTGAAACTCGGGCTGGTCGGGACAATCTGCTGCAGTGGCTTTGCGCCTGCATGAATCCAGGCCACCAAGCTAGAGTTTGTGCCGTCGGCAGCAGGAACCAGGATATAGCTCGTGGTGGCGTCCCCCACTATTTCTTGAATGGCTGTGGAGATTCCGGGAAGTGTGTAAGGAGCGGTGTTCCCTGAAGAAGTAAGGGTGTAGAGCGTGCCAGAAAGCGGTGATCCAAACACAATTCCTTGTGCGGGCGCGGAATTCGCGCCAGGTACGTGAGAGCTTTTAGTAAATATTTTCTCGTAAAGAAATACTCCTCCTCCCAGAACCACTACCCCAAGGATCACAACCACTATCCAACGTATTTTTGATACGTGGACCATAGGAACTATAGTAGCACCCGTTTTTTCTATACGAAGATGAAGTGCAGAAAACTGTGACTAACGAAACCGCTAGAAATTAGTGAAGGAAGGCACAATATTCACTGTTGAGGTGGAAGTTACTGGGGTGCCCGGCTGTGCCGATGTACCGGTCGAGCAGGTAATCGTATAGATAGTTTGTTTTGTGATGGTGTTCGTGTCGTTATTGGTGGTGCCGTTGTAGGAACCGGTCGGCGAAAGCCCTGTTGCACCGGGTATGGTGGTACCATCGTTTCTGGTAAGTGAGCACGTATTAGAAGGATCCGTGAGGCTCGTGGAGGTCCAGCTGAAGGAAAGCGTTTTCTCAAGCGTGCCGCTGGTCACGCGGTCAGGCGTAGTGGTGAGGGTAACTGCCGGACTTGGTACGGTAACCGGGGTGCAGAAAATGGTCGATGGACTGCCGTACGAATACGTAAGCGCCACCGTGTAGCTACCGCCTTGGCTGTAGTAATTAGTAAAGGATGAGTTAGTGGTTCCGCCGATAGCAGTCCCCTTTCCGCCTACTTCACTCCAGGAATAGGTTGGCGAACCACTAAGTGAAGGGGCGGTCCAGGTGACCGTCTGGCCAATCGCAGCACTGGTTGGTGATCCCATACAGGTTGGGCTGGTGACCTGGAGCTGGGACCACGCGCTGCAGTTGTTGGTCGTGTCACCTTCGGTAGCGCTTGAATGGCTGAAGCTGGAACCGGAGCCAGTCTCATCCGCACAGATGCGGTAATAATAGGTTCCCGCGTTCGTTGGAATTGAAACGCTGGCGCTTACCGCGGCGCTCGTCGCACCCACAGCAAGGGAGCTTGGGTACGCGCCGGTATCATTGACTGAATCATACGCACCACAGTAGGTGCCGGAAGTGTTGTCACACACCTGGATGATGTTATGGAAGCCGGAAGGTGCCGAAGCGCTGGCTGAGGAAGAATTAAATACCGTTCCTGAAAGCGTTTGGGTGGCACCAGGCGTGCCGCTTGTGGCGGTCGGAGTATTTGCTTCAAGGTCCGGCACGGCTGCGCACGTAAAGGTACTTACTGTTGGGGTACTACAATTACCTGCACTGACACAACCGTGAATCCACCAGGTATAGGTTTGACCCGGTGTAACTGAATAATTAGTTATGGAATTTGACGCCTGTGGCACGTCTGGGTTCGGATAACAGGTCGCATAATCCGTGGTATAGAGTTGCCAAGGAGTGCCGTTTACTGGACAACTTGCGGCGGGAGAATACGGCGAATCATAGATGCGTTCCATATATCCGCCCGTGTCTCCAGTACCAGGTGACCACGTTAAATTGACTGAATTTCCTGCAGCATTACAGGAAGCTTGTAGATTAGTAGGACTTGCTGGCCCCACGGTAATAGTCTCGACGCCGGAGCAATTGTTGCTTTCGGGTGTAACAATTGTGCTGTTTCCATACTGGTCTTGGTCAGCACAGACCTGGAGGTAGTAAGTTCCTGTTGAGGGGAAATTATACGTAACTGCCGGAATCGCACCGGTGCCAATCGTCTCGTTATAATTTGCAGGAAAACCACCCGGTTCACCGCTCTCAAAGGAGCCGGGAATTCCATGCGTAGCTGAAGGATACGTAAATGGATCCGTCTTCCCGCTCATGCTTGGAGACGTTGAGAGCCAATAGGTATCGTAAAAATATTTTCCGGTAGCCCCCGAGCCATTGTTATAAATTGTTGCAGGAAGAGAGACTGAAACACCCGCAACGGTGGTTGTAGAGGTATACGGAAGAGTTGCAGTGAGTACCGGAGCACCAGAATTGATGGCGACCGTGCACTGGCTCGACCAGGTGCCCGTGTTGCCATTAGAGTCCTGTGCTAAGGCTTGGACAATATAGCTTCCTGCCGTGGTCCAAGTCTTAGTGGGTGACTGTGACGTACCGCTTGATACGGTGCCCGACGAAGGTGACCAGGTATCCACGGTGCCGTCGCCATTCCAGTCCATACCATATTTAATAGGATCACCATCGGGATCGGTGCCTTGTACGGTAAAGGTTACCGGCTGATTTACAATTCCCGTTGCAGGACACGTGAGCGTTGGCTGGTTCGGTGCACTGTTAATCGTTACGTAATTAGTACACTGCTGCGTTGTGGATTGGGGGCCAGAGGTTGTCGTTTGTGCCGACACTGTTTCAGCACCGAATTGGTCGTATTGTTCAGAATATGAAGGTGTATAGGGTGCGGAAGTATTTCCGGTATAAAGGTAATCATCTAGATTGTAATAACATACTCCGTTAAAATGCTGGGGATTCCCGCACTGCGGTGTAACTTGCACGTTTACGCAATAATTTTGTGGATTATTAAAGAAATCAGCGGGCGCACCATTCCACATACCTGGAACATAGGCATTCCCTACTGCGTCTTTATAGGCATCTTGCTCTGTGCCAAAGTCATTCACGTCTCGATTATCAGCACCGGAAATCCTTGCCCCCGTACACTGGTAGCCACCATTATCGTAGTAGGTATAGGTTGTATTGGAGGAATTCGCTGAAGAGTCTTTCACAGTTACCATGCCATATTTCTTTCCTCCCGAGGTATAGGTTCCAGAGGGTGAAGATGAGGTTGGCTTTGCACTCAAGAACCCATCGCCATTCCAAAGATAGGAATAGGGTGGCGTACCAGCACCCGCAGTGACGTTTGCCGTCCAAGTGACGAGCGCATTTTGCTGCGCGGTGGTTTGGTTTACCGAGCAGCTCACGGTAGAAGCACCGAGCTGCTGTACAACCGTTAGCGTCTTACTATCAGTTGCGGTATGCGAACCATTTCCATCACTGTATGTACAGCTGATGCTATAGGTGGTCGTTTGGGAAGGACTAACGGAAACACTGCCGCTGGTCGCGCCACCGGTGCTGAAGTTGGTACCCGTACACGAGGTGAAGTTTCCTGGATACGTAGACCAGCCAAGTGTTGCCGTCTGTCCTGCATTAATGCTTGTAGGACTAAGGGTAATGGTCGCCTGGGGCGTGGGGTAAATCGATGCATACCAGCTGTTCTTTGCATACGGAATGCTTTCTGAGTCAGTGCACTGGTAGCTGTAGCCGGTATTAATTGACTCTCCCGTTCCATTATAAAAATAGTACGTGTAGTTATCGGTCCACGTGCCGCTTTGTCTTTGCTGCGTTGTACAGGACGGGGTATCAGTAACCGTTATGCAGTATTTATTAGGTACATAGTAATCCGCAGGATAGGTCGGAATATCGTTAAGATTTCCATCAAATGTACCGCTATAGCCTGCAGCAGTTCCGGAACATCTCCCCCCTGTGGTCGAGGTATACCCGGAGGAATTAAATCCTACACCGATAGCATATGATGGAGAGGGTATGCACATCCATAGACATATAAATACAATGAATAGGTAATGGAGATTATTGTATGGGAATTTCATAGCGTGAGCGTTTTAATTTTGATCGCCCCCTTGGCAGTAACTTCATAGAGCACGAAGGTATGTGCGTCTACTTGTACGATGAACGTACTGGTATCCAGGAAGGCTGTAGCAAGGGCAGGAGTTTTGAGGGAGGAACGATAGGTGGCTTGGATAGTATTAGTCCCAGGAATTGTCGAGAGAGAGAATATGTCAAATTGCTGGGTAAGGTCATGATACAAAAGCGCCGTTTGTGCATCGGGTGCAACAGCCGAGGCAGGCAGATCAGGATTTGGCGCATTTACGACCGTAGAGCGACCGCCCTCCGCACCCACTTGTACAAGTCCTTCAGGACCTATCGCAAGGAAGCTTCTATTGCTCTTAGGAATAAAGACGGGATCAAAGCCGGTACCAAGATTTGTTCCTGCTGGCATGGTTTCTTCGAGTGTAGTTCCCACTAACGTCCACTGACCCTTTGAAGGGCTCTTTTGTGCGGTACTCGTAGCTATATACTCAGCAAAGACCACGTCACCAGAATCGTCATCAGCAACGCCAATCTTTGGCAGCCAGTCTTTTGAGAGATAGACCGAGTAGTGCGGCGGCGTACCCCGCATTGCCACGAGCTGCATGATGTTTGGCGGGTTAAACACGAGTATCGGTGTATCCCCCGACTTCATCGGCTGAGCAGCCTGGATAACATCGACCGAGCTCGTATCAAAGTCTGCAGGACCTCGTACAGCATTCACCGTAGTGCCTTGGATTTCATACCATTGCACCCTATCTCCCGCTACAACATAAAATCGGGCGTGCTCGGCGTTTAGGTGGTTTGCATTTCTTCCCTCAGGTGAAAAGAAATAATAGTAAATGCCACCCGCAAGAATAACGAGTACCAGCAACCCTATGCCACCTGTGGCAAGAATCTTTTCCCGAGATATGCCATTCACCTCTTTAGTATAAACCAAGCACAGTCGTATTCAGTGGGGACAGGGAACAACACTAACTTCCGCCCAAGGTCTGAATATCTGATTCAAACTGTGCTTCAAAGGCCATCACGTCGTCTCCGTAAAAGGCATAGGCAGGATTGTCGGCATTGCCCCAGCCGGCAAAGTAGCGAAGCGCGGCTTCCCTGTCAGCGCTAAAGGTTTGTGCGGTGGCGCCATTGTCTGCCATGAGGAGCGCCGTGGCGGTGAAAGCGTCGAGGTTGTTGTAGGGGTTTGACGGGGTGCTTGGATGGCCCGCGAGCTTCGCAATGCGATCTTTTGCGGCGTTATATTCCCAAGGCCCTGCGTACGTGCCGTCTGTCCCCTTGCCGCAGACGCCAGTCGTGCTGTTAACGAAGCCACCGTAGCAGGCCCAGGTGGAAGGAATGAACTGGGCTGGGCCCATTGCACCGCCCCAGCCATAGGAAGGCGCTGCAGAGACCTTAACGGTGTTTGGATCAAAGCCGATGGTTTGCGCAATAGTGAGGAAGACCGGCACGTCGCGCGTCGGGTTCATTGCTTCCTGGTAATGCGCGGTACCGATATTTTTTCCTATGTCAGTCTCCTGCTTGAGAATGGCGAGAATGAGCGCTGGCTGCACGCCGGTCGCTGCTCCGGCAGTTTTTGCAAGGGAGATAGCGGTTGGCAGAGAGATTGAACCAGAGCTACCCGCAAGGGCGAAGAGTTCTGCCTGGATCTGCGCGATGGACTGCTTTTGCACGTTATAGATTTTCTGCTCGGTAGCTTCCTGTCCTTTGGTCTGGGTAAGGAGTGCCTGTTTTTGGCTTTCTTCGCTCTGGATGGCTGCCTCTTCGAGGGACTGCTCGGTCGCAAGCTTTTGAGCCTGGGTCTGCTGGTCTTCGAGGGCAGACTTCTGGTCTTCGGTCGCGGAGCGGGTATCAGTTATTTGGTGATACGAAGCATTAAGCTCCTGGTTTATGGCATTGAATGAATCAAGGTCCGCAAAGAATCCTGAGATGTCCTGTGAAGAAAGCGCCACTTCCACGAGCGAATAATTATCAATCTGATTGGTCTGACGAATGATTTGTGCCAAGGTCTGCTGCTCGTTAGTGAGCTGGCCAGAGAGCTCGGTGATGGTGTTGCTTTGGATGACAATGTTGCTCTTCAACGCCTCGATCTGGAGCTGCGTCGCCTGGAGCTGGAGCTGCGACTTTTTAATCTGCGCGGTGAGGGTATCGATCTGGTTTTGGAGCGAGGTGTGCTGGGAATGGAGCGTATTAAGGGTGCTTTGAGTGTCTGCAATCTGAGAGTCGAGCGCGTTCAGTTGGGCCTGAAGCTCGGCACGTCGGGCGGACACGTCGGTTGAAGCGGAAGTGTCTGCCGTCTGGGCGTACATAAAACGGGGCCCGGCAAGTAGCGCCGTTCCTCCTATGATTGCGGTTACGAGTAGCGCAAAAAAGAACCTGAAGCCCCCTTTCTGCATGGAATATCAGTATACCACGCGGACGTGCTCGAAATCATACAAAATAAGCTCAAAAAGTGTACGCTCCGGGCCGCTAGGCCAAGTCTTACACACTTTTTGAGCTTATTTTGTATGATTTCGAACCTACGTGCCTGCTACCACTTCTATTCTTCTGGTCGCTGTGTTTTCTTTTTCCAATATAAAACTCAGGGAAACTTTAGGACTTTTTGATGATTTATTGAAAAGAAATTTCGTACGGTTAGAGTAAGCCGGCAGCATGGTGTAGAGCTAACCCTCATCAAGTTTCGCTCCGAGGGTTCGAATCCCTCTGCCGGCACCGCACAATATTGACAGTCCATTCTCTCAGGAATACTATTAGCCTTGATGAGGGTTGCTCACGCATAATCATGCGGAGTGAAACTTACAAAAAGCCGGCTCTCGCCGGCTTTTTGTTTTCTCTAAATAACTTGCAAGCTCGAGAGAGGAATAGCAAAACACACCTTTGAGGTGTGTAAGATTTGGCCTAGCGGCCTGGAGCGCACACTTCAAAGGTGTGTTTTGCTATTCCTCCGTTGATTCCACTTCGCCCTTGCCCTTCTGCTCTACTTCGATAGCGTCCATGTCAGGAGCAGCAGTGTCTGCCTCAACTTCCTCATGGGTTTCCTGCGCGAGCGCAACGACCTCCTCTGCTTCAACCGTCGCAACGACTCCCTTTGGAAGCTTGATGTCGCTCACGTGGACCTGGTCGCCAAAATTCTCAAGGCTTGAAATGTCTACCTCGATTTCGTGCGGAAGGTCTGCCGCTTCTGCCTCAATTGGGAGCTCGTGCATCACCTTTACGATATTTGCACCCAGCTTCACCGCTGGAGCTTCGCCGATGAAGGAAATAGGGATAGAAATCTCAACCTTTGCGCCCTTCTCGATAGCGTAGAGGTCTGCATGGCGTGGCTGGCCGGTGACAGGGTCACGATCTACCTCGTGGATGAGGACCTGGAGCGGAGCCTTGGTAACACCAGAAAGCTCAATGACGCTCGACTCGCCTTCCTCACGGAGGATGCGCTTGAATTCGAGGACGGGAAGAGAGATTGAGACCGTCTCCTGCTTTGGGCCATAGACAACTGCAGGCATCTGCCCCTCCTTTGCGAGGCGGCTCGAAGTCTTGCCGGTGATGGTGCGTGGTGTTGCGGTTAACGTAATCATGCCTTTTTCTTAACGTGGATAGTGCATGGAGTATGCCTGAAAATCGGCGGAAATGCAAGCCTAGAAGTTAAGGAAGTTTGGCGCCACATTAACCGTAACCGACGCGTTGGAACTGTTGCTGTAGGCATCCGTACAGGTGAGCTTGTAGGTAGTCTGGGTAGTGAGAGGTGAGGTATCCGTAACGTTGGTGCCAGTGAGCGAGGCAGAACCTGAACCAGTTCCTGGGGTCGTCCATGCTACACCGTTTCGCGTAATGGAGCAGCTTGTTGCGTTCGTGGAGCTCCAAGAAAGCGCGGTTGTGCCGCCTTTAGCGACGCGGGTTGGATTTGCCGTGAGGGTCGCTGAAGGCCCAGAAACAATGACATTTGCGACGGTCGCATTACAGGTCGAGCCGTCATTGCCGAGACATGAAATGTCATACGGATAGGTACCAGATGTGCTGAGCGCGCCGGTGGAAGCACTTCCTGATACGGCATTGCCGGTGCTGAAACCGCTCGACGGTGCCGTTGCGGTGCACGACTTCGTATTAGTGGAAGACCATGCGATATTTGCCGACTGCCCTGGAGCAATAGTAACGGAAGAAGCATTATTTGCGGTGATGGAGCAGCTCGGCGCAGGAGACGGTGGTGCCTTACAGACAAGACCGTTCACGACCGTGGTATAGCTCGAGCTTCCGGAGTCTACCCACCAATTATAGGTATCACCGGGAGTGGTTGGGTATGACACGGAGGTTGGCGTGTAGTAGTTATTGTAGTAGTCAGGGGGCGAGCTACATACCCAGTTAAAGGCACAGGAACTGGTCTTTGTCTCGCTCACGTCATCGAGGCGCACGTTATAGTTTACCGCGCCCGTTGTCGGAGCCCACGAGAGCGTGACACTCGTGCCGTCAGCGCTGCAGGCTGCGGAGAGGCCGGTTGGTGAGGTTTCCTGAACAGTCGTTACCTGTGCAGTGGCGGTGGCAGGCGTAGTGCCCGTCGCGCCAGTACAGGTGATGGTATAGGTAGTGGTCGTGTTACTTGGCGGCGTGACTTGCTGTGAGCCACCGGACGCAGAGACCGTCCCTACACTCGGGCTAATGCTGCAGCTTGTTGCATTTTGCGCCCCCCAGGCCAGCGTTACGGCAGTATTGTTATAGACTATCACGTTTGTTGAACCATTAATCGTGAGAGTGTCGGTAGGCTGGGGTGCAGGAGTCACTGTTACCGTTGCAGGGGCGGTTGCTGAACCTTGGGAGTTGGAACAGGTAATCGTATACGTAGTGGTCGCTCCAGGACTGACCGAGACCGTTCCGCTGCTGCCGGTTACGGCCCCGACTCCGTTATCAATAGAGCATGAGGTTGCATTGGTCTGGCTCCAGGTGAGCGAGGTCGTACCCCCGGCCGTGATAGTGCTCGGGTTTGCTGCGAGAGTAGCGGTTGGTGCGGGGAGCGTTGCCGCTACGGTGTTTACATAAACCGTACAATAATCACTTTGTGAAGGATTATTTACACAGGAATATGCCACTCCCTGGCTTGCATTTGAGTTAGAAGGGTCGCTATAACTAAAAGTTCTGAAGTGGTTGATGCCTACTTGGGCGTATCCACTCGACTGTGGTCCACCAAGCCACTGTATGTATACATAGGGTTGCACATAATTGAGAGTAGTGTCTGCGCAGTAGGAGGTCTGGGTGGTAGATATACCAAGCGTTGCCGCATCCGCTGCACATGAAGTGCCATATGCTGGATAAGTGGATACAGGACTAATAGTTCCTGGAGGATCTCCCCAAGAATCAGAACCATTTGGGTAGTAACACCCCCCAATACCAATTGGCGACCCACCATTATGATAGGTTCCATACGCATCAGTACAAGTATCGGTCATCGGTGGCTGCGACGTATAATAGGATGAAGTCTCACCATTTGGGATGTAGTTATACGAGGCAGCATGTACTACTCCTGCGAAAAAAAGTGATGCCATGATCCCAAGGATGAAAAGCCATTTCATATGCTGTGTTTGTAAAAAGTTCATAATCAGGAAGATGAGGATAAGAGCGTAAGATTCTGAGGAATCAAACCAGGCTGCGGTGTTGCGAGCTGTATCGGCGTACTAACTGTATTTCCCCGTATAGTTTGTATGAGGAAATGTTTCAAATCTCCTTTAATTGGCCCAGCAATTAGGGTAGTGTTGCCGTCAATGAGTATGGAGGTTGGATAAAATGCGACTGATTCAGAAGAAAGGTATTTTGCGGTATCAACTCCGTGCATATCAAAATAATTGATGCTCTGCGAGGTCGGGTTATAGAGCGCAAGCATATACGTTTTTGGATCGAAAGCATAAGCAGTATTAAACCGAGCGTTTTGGAGAACTACTTTCGAAGCCGAGTGAGCATTTATGCCCGTAACATTCACCGTTGAGGTTGCTAGATAGTATATATACTGACCTCCCGCAATAAGAAGCGGTTTCGTTCCAGACTGAAGTGCAACCTCTTTATTAGTATACGTATTATACAAAGTAACCTCCCACGGAAGCGTACTGAACATATTTGTATTTTTTGCGAGTGGCACAGACTGGTACGCCACCATATGCGAGCCCGGGTCATAGGTGAGATTTGCTTTAAGCGTTTGCGAATGCGTGAGCTGCAAAAGAGGCTGATTTGGATCACTTGCATGCGACATGAAGAGATCAGAATGCAGCTGATCTGCTCCCAAAATAAGGTAGTAGGTGGTAGAGGCATCGCCTGCCATGCCGAGTACCAGTTTATTTGGTGCGTGAGGCACTGCATACAGAGTAGGGGTAGAAGATGTAGAGAGGGCTGTTGAATAAAGCAAGCCGACCGGATAATAGCTCATGTAAACGCCCACCTTTCCTATTCCATTTGAAACTGAAGGAGATGCTTTGGGTGCGTGAAAAAAATAGACTGCCACCAGGCACGCAATAATAACCACGAGCGCAACCATCGCCCCAATCTGTGCTTTTGTGAGCCTGCCCATACTCTTCTTATTGTAGCGTATATAAAAGACGTGCAAGGAGTTATCCCACGACTACGTAACACTACCCAACCAACGCTGCGGAGGCCTGTTCGAGACGTTTAAGGAATGCTTCGCGTGCAGCAGGCACGTTTTCGTGCTTTCCGGCCCAAGCGATGAGCGCTTCTTCCTGAAACGCGCGGGCAAACGAGTAGGTGAGTGGCCATGGGACATTTTTTGCATGCGCTGCTTTCGTGATAGCTGCGAGATTTGCGATGGCTTCGTCCGGTGACTGCCCTCCAGAAAGAAAAACGATGCCGGGAATTATTGCCGGAACAGCTTCCATCAGCGCACCGAGCGTGTCTTCTGCTACTTCTTCAGGGGTGTCCGCATGCACGCTGCCATTTTTGCCTTCCCCGTCTTTTCCTTTTCCGGAAAGCGCCATGGAGGTCTTGATGATGACGGCGCCCATATCGACTGCCTGGTCTTCCATGGCAGCGATGAGCGCCTGCATGGTTTTGGTGATGACTTCACGGCAGCGAAGGCGGCTGTGGTTGCCATCAAGCAAAACTTCCGGCTCGACTATTGGCACCATGCCTGCCTTTTGGACTTCATTGGCATAGATGGCGAGCCGCTTTGCGTTTTCCACAAGCGCGCGGGTAGTTGGGAGGCGGTCGCCGTCTATCGTGATCGCGGCTCGCCATTTCGTGAAGCCCGGGTGGTGCTTGTTCTTAAACTCAAGCACACGCTCTTCGAGGCCCACAAGGCCCTTGGTGATGGTCTCCTCAGGACTGTCCGGAAACGGCTCCAGGCCTTCATCCACCTTTATGCCCGGAAGGATGCCGCGCTTTTTGAGCGACTCAGGGAAGTAGAGACCGTCTTCATCGTCTTTCTGGTCGAGTGTTTCAGAAAAAAGAATGACCCCTGAGAGATACTTCTCTATCTCTGGTGTTTCGAGGAGCATGTCGCGGAACTGGCGACGCATCTCCGGCCCTACCGGAATGCCATACTGCGCCAAACGCTTTTCATCAGCGCTTTTATTACTTTCATCCGCCGCAAGGATTCCCTTGCCTGGCGCCACTAAGCCTCGAGCCACTTCCGAAAGATCAAACATGTCTTAATTCTAGCATGCTAGGATAGGGAAGTATGGAACAACTTGATTTTTTGGCGATAGGGGACATAGTCACCGAGCCGTTTATCCGTTTGCGTGAAGCAGAAATTATTACCAAGCCTGACGGCGCGCAAGAACTCGCGATGTCATGGGGCGATAAGATACCGTATGACTATGCGATACCGATGCCGGCTGTTGGTAATGCCGCAAACGCCGCGGTCTCTGCTGCCCGCCTTGGCCTAAAATCTGGTCTAAACGCGTACGTCGGAAAAGACGCGCTCGGCGACGAGTGCCTCACTACCCTCGCCTCCAATGGCGTTGATACTCGCTACATGGTGCAGGAAGACGGAAAAGAGACAAACCACCATTTTGTGTTGTGGTATGAAAGCGACCGCACCATCCTCGTGAAGCACACGGAGTTTGACTACCAGCCTCCTGCTATTCCCCCAACCACTGCTAACGGCCCAAGCACGAGCCCGAAATGGATCTATCTCTCTTCCCTGTCTGAGCATTCGCTTCCCTTTCACCTAAAGCTTGAGGAGTTTTTTGCGCAGCATCCGGAAAGTAAGCTTACCTTCCAGCCAGGTACATTCCAGATGAACATGGGAGTGGAAGCACTGAAAGCAATTTATGAGCGTAGTGAACTCTTTGTCGTAAACAAAGAAGAAGCGGAACGCATCTTGAAACTGACGCCTCATGAAGAGATTCCTACTTTGCTCAAGGGGCTCAAGGCCCTCGGTCCAAAAATCATCGCCATCACCGACGGCACGCATGGCGCATATGCCTTCGACGGAAACGAAATGCTCGTGGTACCGATGTATCCCGACCAAAAGGCGCCGTATGAGCGCACCGGTGCAGGCGACGCGTTCGCCTCGAGCGTCTCGGCCGCGCTTGCGCTCGGACTTCCCCTCCGTGAAGCGCTTTTGTGGGGCCCGATCAATTCAATGTGCGTCGTACAGGATGTCGGTGCGCAGCGCGGCCTCATCACGCGCGCCCAGCTCGACGAATACCTCAAGAGCGCTCCCGAGGCATACAAGATCACGACCTTAAACGCGTAGCGCGTAGTCGCATGAAAATACCGTACACCAGCCCAAACCTTTCTCAGCCACCGCACTATGCGCATGCCGTGATGGTAAAAGGTTCATCGTTAATTTATACCGCAGGAGGTGTTCCGCTAAATGAGAAAGGCGAACTCATTGGAAAAGGTGACGTGCTCGCGCAAACACAAAAGGTTATTGAAAACCTTACAAAAGTCTTACAAGAATGCAGCGTCCACGAAGGAGCAGAGAGCGGAACTGCAAAGAATGAAGTAGTGAAGATAACGGTATATGTGGTGAGCAATGATCCCGCTACGCTCGCAAGCGTGTGGAATGAAGTCGTTCGCCTTGACCTTGCGAATGAGGAGACAGCTGCCACGCTGTTAGGCGTAAACGCATTAGGGTATGTAGACCAGCTTGTAGAGATTGAAGTGGTAGCCGCGGTGAGTGTTTAGAGATTAGCCGACTGAATGTAGGCAGTCTGCTCAACACTCAGTTTAGAGATAGTATTCAAAATTAATGCAGTTGCTCCCAAAGAGACGAGCGCAATAATACTAAGTGAGACGACGGGAGGAATGTAGATGCGCTTCATAGCAAAAAGTTTCTAATGGTTTTCAAATTCTGGACTTCTACAATTTAATTTTAAGGAGCGACGCAACTGCTTCCTGAATGTGGAGCGGCGAGAGGCCGTAATGCTCGAGGAGCTCTTCAGGCGTTCCCGACTGGCCGAACTGGTCCTGCACACCCAGACGCTTCATAGGCACCGGATAGTGCTCGCCCAAAAATTCTGCGACAGCGCTTCCAAACCCACCCATCACCTGGTGCTCCTCTATGGTCACGACATAGCCAGTCTTTTTTGCAGCGGCAAGCACTGCAGATTCATCAAGCGGTTTAATGGTTGGAATAGATAGAACGATTGAACCAATACCTTTGGTATCGAGTGCGCGCGCAGCGAGAAGTGCCTGATACGCCATGCTTCCTGTAGCAAGGATCGCGACTTTCGGCCTGCCCTGTACTTTATTTTCACTTCCCTCAGCAGCATCTTTTGCACCCATGCCGGTTGATTCCCAGAGCGTCAGCGCCTTCCCTATTTCAAACGGTGTCTCAGGAGTCGTGAAGACTGGTACTGGCGAGCGACCGAAGCGAATGTACACCGGCGCGCCAGTTCCTTCTTTTTTTGTATGCAACTGGGCAGCAGCCACTACTGCCTTCCGTGCCTCTTCAGCATCTGCGGGCGCGATGACCGTCATATTGGGAAGCATGCGCATGAGACCAATGTCTTCGAGCATTTGGTGCGTTGCGCCGTCTGGTCCAACCGAAACTCCAGCATGCATGCCGCATACGATGACGTGCTGCTGGTTGAGTGCGATGGTGGTACGGATTTGCTCATAGTTTCTTCCCGGAGAAAAAGCCGCATAGGACGCTATGAAAGGAATCTTTCCGGCGAGCGCAAACCCTGCGGCAGTCGCAGCCATGTTTTGCTCTGCGATTCCCAATTCGATAAAGCGATCAGGAAATTCCTTTTGGAACCACTCTGCGCGTGTACTTTCAGAAAGGTCAGCACAGAGCACCACGACGCGCTCCTTCCCTTCTGCGGCTTCTGCCTTTGCTGCTTCGATAGTGCCCGTGCCAAAGCCGTCACGCGTCGGCTTCTGGTCGATTTGTGGGTCAAAGATATTTTCTATGAGCTTTGCGTCGGAATTAATCATATTAGGAGTATTCATGTGGCACTTTGCCTTTCATGCTGCGTAGCTCTTTCAAAAATTGCTTTCCTTCTTCCTTGGTGGGGGGCTTGCCGTGCCAATGATAGTCGAACTCTATCTCTGGAACGCCTTTACCAGGAATGGTGTGCGCGATAATGACCGTTGGCTTTTCGTAAATTGCTTTCGCCTCATCGACTGCTTCGATGAATGCCCGAATGTTGTGCCCATCTACCTCAAGCACATGCCAATTAAAAGACTCATACTTTGCACGCAGTGAATCGAGCGGCATGATATCTTCCGTCATGCCATCAATCTGGATGTTGTTTCGATCGATCACCGCGGTCACGTTATGGAGCTTGTTCTTCCCTGCCCACATCACGGCCTCCCACACATTTCCTTCGTCCTGCTCGCCGTCACCCATTACCACATACACGCGGCGCTGCGCGGGGCTGCCTTCGGCAAAATGGCTATCACCATTCGGCGTTATTTTTTCCTTTTTCGCGTCCATGAGCCACGCATAGGCTATGCCATTTGCCTGCGAAAGACCTTCTCCGAGCGGGCCTGAGGTGGTCTCGAGCCCCGGCAGACGCACGCGCTCAGGATGGCCCTGCAAGCGTGAGCCAAATTTGCGCAGCGTCAGGCACTCCTCAAGCGGAAAATATCCTGAAAGCGCCATTGCCGCATAGCGCACGGGCACGATGTGCCCATTGGAAAGTATGAGACGATCACGCTCTTCCCACGCAGGATTTTTCGGATCGTGCCGCAAGACATGAAAATATAACGCTGCAAAAATATCGGCCATGCCAAGCGGGCCGGCAGTGTGCCCGCTTTTCGCTTCCACGAGCATCTCCACGATGGTCTCGCGAATTTTTTCTGCTTTCTTCTCGAGTGCAAAGATCTCTTTGTCGGTAACGGCCATTACTAAGAGTATACACCGTACTCATGCACGAGCTCTTCAAACTTGTGGTATTCGGCAGCAGGGTCTTCGGTGTTCCATAGTGCGGAGCCGACGATGAGCCTATCCACGCCCGCGCTCAGAAGCGCGGGCGCCGTCTTCAATGATACCCCTCCATCCACCTGCACAAGCATGTCCGGATGCTTTTGCCGAAACTGTGCAATCTTTCGTAATACCTTGTCATCAAAAGGCTGCCCTTGCTTCCCTATCACCGCAATACCCATGAACTGTACGTAGTCGATGTCATGGATGAACGGCTCAAGAATCGCGAGGTCCGTGGTGATGTTTATCGCAAGACCCACGGAAAGCATGCCGGGCACAAAATCTTTTGCGTGGCCATATTTGGTCTTAAGCTCTTCAAGCGCTTTCGCAAGGTACTTCGAGCTCTCCACATGAATAGTGAGCCGCGAAGCACCGCACTCAATCCACTCACCCGTGATGTCTTCCGGATTGGTAACCATGAGATCTATTTCATAGGAGAGCTGGTCCACGTACGGAAGCATGTCTGCTTCGGTCAGAATATCTTTCATGCTGGAGAGCATACTTTGCCTTCCATTTAGCTTCTGGTTTTGATTCTCTGAATACGGCCATGAGGCAGGGGTAATAAAACGTCCATCCACCATGTCGAGCTGGATATCCTTCGCAAACGTCTTTACCCGCGCTAGCTTACTAGCCAAGTCTTCTTTCGACACCGGTAAGAGTGCAGGTATGATAACATTCATCCTTTAAGTATAGCGCCGCATAAAGCGCCATAAAGTCATCCTGGGGTGCATGGGGACAACGGCCCAGATGAGCCTATCCTAAACACCATATATTTTAATGGTGTGGAATAAGAAACGCGTAGATATTAAAGAGCGTTATCGCAAATCCAAGCAAAGCAATACCAAGCAAAACGTATTGCGCCTGCTTTGCATCTTTTGCAAGACCCATTTTTATCACAAGCTTCGCAAAGGCAGACTGCTTGACCTGCACCTGCGCACGCTGTGGCATTATGCTATCTTCTTCGTCAAAGGTTACTTCAGAACTCATACCTAAAAACTACTACCCCCCGAACTCCACACAGCCCAATCACTTCGGAATGAATTATAAAAAGAACCTGTACTACCTGACGCACTAGGGCTTTTACCTGTTGCTCCATTAGAGCTAGGATAGAAATCTCCAAAATTATAATCACTTCCTGAACTATTTGTTGCGTAAGCATAACAATCAGCAACCCCACCAGAGGCATTACCATTAGCTTGAGGGCCGTTAGGAATTGAAGGAATGTAATTGGGAACCAGCGCTGATAGTGCGGTAGTATCGGTATAGAAAATACCTGAGACTGAAGTACCACTGCATGCTGTGCAGTATTTAGTACTACCGGTACCATTGCAGTTAGCATCACTTGACCCAGGATATTTTCCATTATCTGCATAGTACGTATCAAGTGCTTTTTCCATTTGTCGTAAATCAGAAAAACGTTTCGCGTCATTAGCTTTATTTCGTGCTGCTTGAAGTGCGGCAAGAATCACCGTTGAGAGTACACCAATGATTGAAACTACCACAAGAAGCTCAATCAGCGTG
Source organism: Candidatus Kaiserbacteria bacterium (assembly GCA_029288835.1). Classification (GTDB taxonomy): domain Bacteria; phylum Patescibacteriota; class Minisyncoccia; order Phycocordibacterales; family Phycocordibacteraceae; genus C7867-001. The sequence goes on along the minus strand of JARIGN010000034.1, from coordinate 14,646 downwards.
AAGGCACGGGCGAGAATTTTGTGCTTAAATTGTTTTCGGGTGTAGTACATATATTTCATATTAGTGAGATATACTTTTAGTGCTCGTAGTGGTTGCACTTACGGGAGTACTCGTCGCCACACTCGAAGTGGCGGTGACTGAAGCGGTAGCTGCCGCTGCGTGATGTACCACGTGCACCGGCTCAGGCGGTGGAGGTGGCGGAACGGTTTGATCCGCGAAGAGTGAGGAAACATAAGGAATTTGAATATTGGCCTGAACGCAAATAATGCCCATAAGTACTAACGCGAGGACAACGATAGAAGTACCATAGATTATATGCGTGCTTCGAGCATGCAAATGAGGTTGATTATTTTGCTGCGTATTTTGAGGTGGAGTTGGTTGAACAGGATCCATATACCTAGTATACCCCTAAAACTCGGCAATGCGGCGCTGGTGGCGCTCTTCTGTTGAAAAAGCGGTGCTGAGGAAGGTCTCTACGGCCTTTTTGGCAAGGTCTTCGCTCATAAAACGAGCGCCAAGGGAGAGGATATTGGCTGCATTATGCATGCGCGCGAGGCGCACGATGTCGAGCCCGTCCTGGGCAGGTTTTCCGCTTACATCCACGGTTTCCAGACCCTTCCCTTCGCCATAAAAGACGGCAGCGCGAATGCCCGGCATACGGTTTGCGACCATCGCCTCCCCTTGCCCGCTACTTCCGATAATTATGCCGAGCGCCACGCCTTGTGAGCTTGCAACCGCCTCAGCACAAGGAGTAATAAGAAGCGGGTAGTCATCTTCCGGCTCATACGAAGACGGGCCGAGATCTTCTACGTCATGCCCAAGCGTTTTGAGGTGCTCAACCAAAACCTGTTTCAGCGCAAAGCCTGCGTGATCGGAAGAAATATAAATTTTGCGCATGCGAGCGGTGTTACTTATTTTGTGCTAAGTTTCCAGCCTTCAGCACGTGACGCACGAGCGTGCCCGTGTATCCCATCTCGTTGTCATACCACGCAAGCACCTTCACGAGCTTTCCTCCCACGACGCGCGTCATGGAGAGTTCTGCAATTGACGCATGGCGGTCACCTATGATGTCGCTCGAGCAAAGAGGGTCCTCACTCACACGGAAAATTCCCTGCCAGCGTCCGTCGGCTGCTGCCTTGCGGAGAATGTCATTTATTTCTTGTGCTGAGGTCTCGCGCTTTGCGATGAAGGTGACGTCTGCCATAGAGCCTGCGGGCACCGGCACGCGAAGCGAGATACCATCAAATTTTTCCTTGAGGTTTTCATAGGCTTTGGTCACGGCGATTGCGGCGCCGGTTGAAGAGGGCACGATGTTCTGCGCTGCAGCACGACCGCGACGCATGTCACTTCCCTTCACTGGGCCATCCACGATGAGCTGCGTACCCGTGTATGCATGCGTCGTGTTTAAGAGCGCGAGCTCAATGCCGACGGCTTCATCCATGATGGCGATGACAGGTGAAGACGCATTCGTGGTGCAGGATGCGTTGGAGGTGACCTGACAGCTTGAAAGTTTTTCTTCGTTCACGCCCATGAGGATGGTAGCGCCGCCCGTTTCATCGAGCACTTCCCCATTTGGCCCCTTCTGTTCTTTTGCCGGTGCTGAAATAACGACGCGCTTTGCGCCTGCTGTGATGTGTGCGGATGCTTTTTCGTAGTCGTCGTATACACCGGTGCATTCCACCACCACATCAATGTTCAGGTCTTTCCACGGAAGCTGGGTCGCGTCCTTTTCCGAAAGTACCGTCACTTCTTTCCCATTAATTAGGAGGGTGCCACCAGCGCTTCCCTCTTCGGCACCCGCTACGTTCCGCTTCTCGATAGTGAAGGGCGCGCGGCCATACACCGTGTCATATTTAAGCAAATAGGCCAAATCGTCGAGCGAACCGAGGTCATTCACGGCGACCAGCTCCACTTCAGGATTATCCCAGGTCTGCCGTACAAATGCCCTCCCAATACGCCCAAAACCGTTAATTGCTACTCGAATGGCCATATTTTTGCTGTTCTATTCGTAAATAATCGTTATGTAGGTACGATACCTATATATAGTAAGTCTAGCACTCCCCTGCGGCACAATCCCCAAGGTTATCAGGGTACTAAAAGTATGCTCCCCTGCGCGGGTCTTAGGTTCGCGTCGAGTCCTAAGTTCCGCTGGTTGTGCCGCTTGAGGAGCTCGTGTCGGTTGAGCCTGTTGACGTGGTTCCGCTCGTAGAACCGCTCGTGCTCGTTGTTGAATCACTTGCTGCGGCGCTTGCCGAAGCCCCACTGCTTGTTGTGCCGCTTGTTGAAGTAGTGCCTGCGCTGCTCGTGGAGCCACTGCCAGTACTGCCGGAACTAAGCGAAGGCGCTGCCGTTACCGAGACCACACGTGATGCACTGCCCGTGTTCCCTGTTGCATCCTTTGCGGTGTACGTAAGCGTGTACATGCCCGGGGTATTTGCATCCACCGAGCCGCTCACGACGATGGAGCTCGTGATGTCGGTTCCCGAAGCATCGACTGCTGTAGCGCCCGGCTCAACATACAGTGTGCCCTGTACCATGCTGATTGCCGCGTCTCCCTTGAGTGTCACGACCGGCGCGTTTGGATTAGCGGTGCTTGAGCCGCTTGTGCCAGACGTACTGCTTCCTCCGTTTGAGCCGCTCGTTGAAACGCCGCTTCCGTTCGTTCCGCTCGGGGTAGCATTTGAAGTGGTGGAATTCGTTGAGGAAGCGCCGAAGAACTGCGCGAGCCAGCTGAATGGGCTGCCCGTCGTGTCCGGCGTGGACGTTGCGATCTGGCCCTGGGTCTGGATAATGACGTAGTCGAAGGTTACGTCCGTGGTTTGTGGTACGGAGAAGATGACCTGGAAACTGCCGTCCTGCTTGTTCGCGACATGCCAGGTGCCGACGTAGTTTGAGGTGACGGTCACTGAAACGAGTGAGCCTGCAAGCATGTGTGCGTTGGTGACGAGCGCGGTGGTGTTACCGGTGAGCACCGTGCCGGAACCAGCCGCTGAAGAACCAGTGCTATCCTTTGAGAAGACGAGGTCACGGACCACGAGCGTATCAAACTGCGCGACACCCTTCTGGATGAGCACACCGAGTTCAGAAAGTGCATTTACAACTGCCGTGGTAGAAGCGCTGAGGAGGTTGCTTGAAGTGCTTGACGCATTTGCAAGGCTTGCGGTCGCAGCGGCAGCGCCTGCCTCAAGTGCTGAAACGCGGGCGGTAAGGCTAGTGAGCTGCGTGGAGATTGAGTCGGTCTGCGTCGCGAGCGCTGCCGTCTGCGTTGCAAGAGCCGCAATGCTGCTGGTGTTTGCAATAGCGAGCTTGTATATATTGATGCCACCATCCGGCGTGATTGCACTCGCATAGGTGCTGCTGCCCACGGTAAGGTTTGCAAATGCTGTGAGGTCACCGGCAGCACCTGGTACTTCATAGGTATGCGCGTTAAGCGTGCCGCTTACCGTCGCGTCACCTGCCACCGTTGCATTACCGCTTGCGGTTACATTTGCCGTAGAGAGATTTGCAGCGGTGATATTTCCTGCGATAGCTACGTTTCCTGTTGCATCAACCGCGATAGCCGCAGAACTGTTGCCCGCATAGGAGCTCGAAACGGTTGGTGACGTGCTGCCAAGGTTGCTGAGGTTCGTCACGCTGTATGCACCAGCAAGCTGCTGGATAGCCTTGGTAAGAACCGCAGTATATTCCTCATAGCGGAATGACTGGATCTGGCCTTGAGCATTGAGGTCAACAAGACGTGGATCCACTTTATTTGCATCTTCCGCAATGAAGCCGTACTGCTGGTCGGTGTGGTTAGTGTCGGAGTTAAGGTAGTAGGTTACCGGGTTCAAGGCAAGTACTTCAGAAAGGCCGGTGTTTGAAGACTGGATAGTGTTCTTGAAGCGCTGGGAAGAAACGGTACAGCTCTGTACGCCCGAGTTCACCACCACTTCGTTGGTGGACGAGAGACAGAGTGCCGAGCCGCTGGTACCTGCTGCAGTGAGGTTCGCTAAGCTAACAGTTCCACTCACCGCAAACGAACGCCATGGTGAGGTGGTACCAACACCGACCGCTCCGTTGTTATTCGCTGACTTAACAATAAAGGAAGGCGTGGTACTTCCGGCAACACCCACGACGAACGCGTTCGTCGTTGATGCCATACCGATAGAAAGGTTTGCAAATGGTGAGGTGGTACCAATACCCACGTTTCCGTTCAAGAATTCCGCTGCGTAGTTATTGGTACCGAAGGCGCTTGCCTGAACGGCAAGGCCGTAGGTGTTGGTGGTGGAAGCCGTTACAGCGGTCGTCGTAGTTGCTCCAATAAAGAGACCATAGGAGTTTGTAAGCGTAGCAAGTGGGCCAGCTGTTGGTTCGCCGGCAATATAAAGTGCGGTAGTACTTGCGATCGTTTCCGCGGAAGCAACACCCGCGCTTGAATAGCCTTCAATAGAAGGATAGAGTTTTATGTCGTTAGTGTTTGTTACTGCTCCTGAGGCGCGAGTATTCGTGACCCCGAAGTTGTAGACCATGCGAGGGTAATCAGCAAGAGAAGCTTGCATACCCGTGTTTGCAGCTGGAGTGAACTGATAAGTACCGTTTGCTGCGGCCACTGAGTTACCTACTGAAGCCTGGTTAAAGATAGTTTGTGAGGCGTTGGCGTTAAACTTTCCGACACCTAAATACTGAAGCGTAAAGCCGCCGGTATATGCGCCGGTGTAGTTAAAGGCAGCGTCTGCTGCGACATTTACGTTTCCACCCCAGGTGATGCTACCTTGGCTTCCCACAGAAAAGAGTGTGGAGGTCGCGGTACCTGCAGTAGTAGAACCGACAGCAAAAACTGTGTTCGATGGGTGTGAAAGATAATCGTCACCAGCCATTACCGAGAGGTTTGCAAAAGGAGAGGTGGTGCCCATTCCCACATAGCCGTTGTTCGCGACGATGAGGTTCGTGCCGGTAGTAGAACCAACAAAGAACTGAGGAATACCTGCAGGCATATTGCTGGTATCCACGGAAAGCTGTGCCCATGGTGACGTGGTACCGATACCGACGTTATTGTTCTGGTTAATGGTGAATGCGGTCGAGGTCGAGTAATTATCATTAACCGCATTAATGTTGAACACGCCGTTTACGACCTGAAGGCCATAGTAGTGGTTGTTTGCCGTAACGATGGCGTTGTTGTCTTCAATGAGGATCTGGCTCTGCTTTTCACCATTTCCTGCTACGTCGAGTGCTCGAACTGGTGTCGTGGTACCGATACCCACAAAGCCGTTCGAAGCGAGATAGAGCTGGGAAGCATTCACACCGATACTTCCATTTATACCGAGCGTCGCGACTGGTGACGTAGTACCGATACCCACGTTTCCTGTGCTGAGGACACTGAAGAGCGTACTGGTAGCAGTACCTGCGGTAGAAGAACCGATAGCGAAGAGCGTAGATGCTGCGCGTGCTGCGTAGTCACCACCAGCAAAGACGGAAAGTTTTGCGTATGGGGTTGTTGTGCCAATTCCCACATTTCCCGTTTGGTTAAAAATGAAATTCTTCGTAGAACCGCTCCCTACTGCTGCATAGCTTAGGTCTCCTGTTGTGTCGTTAAAGGTGAAGTTTCCAACATTACTGAATCCTGCATTACCGGCACTGACAGAGAGTGTGCCAGCAATATGTGCGCTCCCCGTAACACTAAGAGAGCTTCCATATGGATCGAGATTTGTGCCACCAATAGAAGTTCTGCCACCATTTGTTATAAGGAAGTTTGTGGCGGTCGACGAGCCGACAACGAATTGTGGCATGTTTGCGCCAAGGCCATTTCCGTTTATAGAGAGCAAGCCCCATGGCGAGGTAGAAGCAAGACCCACATTGCCACTTGCGGTCATGTGCAAGTAAGAAGCACCGGAGCTTGAAGCGATATCAAGGATCTGGCCTGTGTTTGAAGATGGGGCCTGGAGGGTAAGGAGCGCGATAGGAGAACTGGAACCAATACCCACGGTTCCGTTGAGGAGGGTCTTAGTGATGGTTGTACTACCAACGGTTACGGTATTGCTTCCGGCACCTACAGCACTCGACCCAATGACAATCTCATTACTATCACTCACCCCAAGACTTTCGGTGCCTGAACCCAAGTATACAGAATTACCTGAGGATGTATTCAACGTTACCCCGTCGGACATATACTCGCCAGCATTAAAACCAACTCCTACATTGGAATTACCTCCGATATTTCCTGCTAAGCTATTTACGCCGACCGCGGTATTTATTTGACCTCCTTGATTACCGTTAAGAGCATTTAAGCCCAGCCCGACATTGTCGACACCGGTTGTATTGGAAAGGAGTGCCTGAGGACCAACCGCTAGGTTATTGAAGCCGGTCGTATTTGCTGAGAGCGCAGTGTATCCAATTCCGATATTATAGGAACTCTGGTAATTTGCTGTTGCCGTTGAACCCGTCGTGGTATTACCCGCACCTTGTCCCATAAAGATGTTTTGACCCAGGGTGGTAACGGTACCGTTATTTCCGTAATTAAAGGTGCTGAGAATTGGTGTACCTCCGACATAAATCATGCCGTTCAAGTTTCCATTTGATGGAGCGCTTGAGAAGTAAAGGTTGCCATTGCTTTGGATGCTGCCGTTTACGTCGAGTGCGTATGCTGGTGAGGTGGTGCCGATGCCGACATTTCCGCTGCTAAGTACCGAGAAGAGCGTGCTGGTTGCGGTGCCTGCGGTCGAGGAACCGACAGCAAAGACTGTTGAAGCACTATGGGAAGCGTAGTCACCTCCCGCAAAGACGGATAGCGTTGCGTATGGAGACGAGGTACCGATACCGATCAACCCTTCAGGAACAAGGCCGCTACCACTGAGGCCAGTACCAAAGATGCCATTGCCAATGTCGAGGAAGTTATTCGTACCGGACGTTGGCGTATCGAGGTGCTGGCCAATGATGATGTTGTTTGAACCAGTAGTTAAGGTTGCTGATCCGTCGCCGTTTCCTAAGAGAATGTTATTTGCACCCGACGTAACGCTTGATCCTGCCGAAATACCAATAGCGGTATTGGCGTAGCCCGTGGCATTAGTTAACGCATTGGCACCAAAGGCCGTATTCCAGTAGCCTGTAATATCAGCTTCACAAGTATTTGGTCCAACGCACGTGTTAAAGCTTGCGCTGGTCGTATGGAGTCCAGAGAATGCACCCATGTAGGTATCAAATTGGCCCGTGGTGAGATTTACTCCCGCGAAGTTACTGATAGCGATATCATCTACGGTGGTCGAGCTTATACCCAACCCTTCCATTGCGTTGCTTCCAAGGGCGATACAGTTTGCACAGCTGGCGCCGCCCTGGTAGCTCACCACCTCTGTTCCAGCGCCTGTCACGCTCTTGGTAAAGCTTAAGTTCCATGCGGATGGCATTCCCTGGAAGACCACTGCCGCCGTGCCATCACCTGGCGTAATTGATTGCACGATGCCAAAGATACCATTGCCCTGGACATTTGCAGCCTGAGTATTAAGGTTTGTCGCAAGGGCGGAAGCAATGGTGCTGAGAGTATCACCTGCCTGGACCGTGTAGGTATAGGTGATTGGAAGACCCGTGACTGGTCCAAATGGCGCACCAGTTGGTGTTGAGCCCGTGCTTGAGACCGTAAGCGTAATGGTATCGCCCGTTGTTGGCGTTCCGGTGATGTACGCAACATTGGAGTTTCCTTGGAGTGCATTAAGACCGATAGCCACTTCACTGTCAGGATTACCGTCATAGAGTGCGGCACGACCGATAGCGATGTTTGCACCGCCCGAGCCGCTTGCACGGCTGTATGCATCATTACCAATAGCGATGTTTGCTGAAGAGTTTGATACGCCCATGGCATGCATACCCACAATCGTGTTGCCGCCGCCCGTCGTGTCATCATAGCCAGCATCTCCACCCACCGCAGTGTTTTCAAGGTTAGGTGCATTCAAGAAGTGGAATGCGCCCGCACCAATACCGACGGTTCCGTATGCGTCCGTATTTGGGAAGTTAGTGCCCGCGCCATAGCCCAAGAAGAGCGAATTCGTGGTGGAGTTATTTACGGTAACCAGAGGTCCCTGGGTGAGGATAGGGTTGTTATTCCAGTAGAGGAGCGTGCTTGAGCTAAGACTAATGCTGCCGTTTACCGAGAGGGCCTGGCTTGGGCTGGTAGTTCCGATGCCTACATTGCCACCGGTAGTTGCGAGGTAGGTGCTGCCCGTTGAGGTAAGGCCGGTGGTGGATGCATTTCCATTGAACTGCTGAAGCGCGGTCCAGGTGTTTGCGTTGCCGAGGTTAAGGCCGACGGTCTGCGCAGCAGAACCGTTGTATGAGCCGCTGAAGGTGAGGGTGCTGTCGGTTGAGGAAAGGTTTGCAAGGGTGCCGCCAAGCGCGACGCCACTAATGGTGCTGTTCGCGAGCTGCGCGTTTGGAAGCGCTGAGATAGCGAGCGTGCCGCTGGTGAGTGTGAGATAAGAAGGAAGCGTAACGGAGCTCTCCTGCTTGGAACCGTTTGCATAGAGGAGTGTGTTTGTGGTGAGGGCGTTGTTGGTGAGACCCTGTGTGGTAATAACACCTGCTGAAGAGATGGTGGTGGTGCCGGTTGCACCGAAGGAAGCAAGGTTTGCGGAGAGATAGGTTGAGGAAGCATTGCCATTAAACTGCTGAAGCGCGGTCCAGGTGTTTGCGTGTGCGAGGTTGAGGGATGCCGTTACCGCGCCTCCTGCAGTAGAGACCGAAAGGGTACCGTCTGAGTTGCTGACGGAAGTGATGCCGCTTACGCCTCCCGAGCTCGTTGCGATCACCTGACCCTGCGCATTCACGGCAAGGAAGGTACCTGATGGGGTGCCGAGGGATGGAAGCGTTAGGTTCCCTGTTATTACAGAATTGCCCGCCACCGAGAAGGTCTGGTATGGAGAAGAGGTGCCGATACCGATGTTTGCCGAGGTAGGAAGATTTGTTCCTTCTGCATTAAGGCCTGTACCAAAGATAACGTTACCAATGTCAAGCTGGTTTGAGGCGGTCGTGCTCGCGAAGCTAACATCATAGCCAATTGCGATATTGTTTGAACCGGTCGTGGTAGTAGTTGCAATGTTATAACCCAAGAAGACGTCGTTTGCACCGGTGGTATTACTGTATCCCGCCTGGTATCCGATAAAGGTATTATTATTGTTTCCTACTCCTTGGTTGTATCCTGCCTCGTATCCAAGCACTACGCCATTTGGCCCTCCCTTTGCTTGTGAACCAATAACCGTTGCATTGCTCAAGAATTGTCCCGAAAGCGTGGTGAGGTATCCAATAACGGTATTATCACTACCTCCGCTCGTGGTTCCATTTGCGCTATAGCCCATTGCAGTATTGTGCTGACCAGTAGAGAGGGACTGGAGCGCATTATTACCCACTGCCATATTACCGCTTCCTGAAGTGACAGCACGCATCGCCTGGTTTCCAAGGGCGAAGTTATTCGTGCCGGTCGTAGTGGTTGCTGCGCCAGCCATGTAGCCGAGGGAGAAGTCAGAAAGCGTGCTTGAAGCGTAAAGGATTGGAAGAGTATCTACACTGAGGTAGCCGGTGGTGCCGTTTATGTTTACTGCTCCCGTTGCGTTGATAGCATTTGTAGAAAGGGTTGCGCCCACATAGGCGTTACCCGTCGTACTAATGACCGTGGAAGAAGCATACGGTGTGGTGACTGCAGAGGTAAGCGGAGCGGTTGCGAGCGCGGTTCCGTTATAGTAGACAGCGTTGCCAGAAGTAGTGAAGCTGGTAGCGTTTGTACCGCCCTGGGCGATTGGGAGCTGGGAGATGGCGAGCGTGCCGCTCGTGAGCGTGACATAGGAAGGAAGCGTCACGGAAGATACCTGCCCCGTACTGTTTGTATAGGTCAGCGCGTTAGTGGTGAGCGCAGGAAGCGTGAGCGTACCGGTAATAGCAGCATTACCACCGATGAATGCATTACCTCCTACCGAGAAGAGCGAGGTTGGTGAGGTGGTACCGACTCCCACATAGCCCTGGAACGTTGCTGAAAGCGCATTTGCTTGGGTAGTGGAAGCAACGGAAACCGCGAGTGGACCTGAAGAGAAGATACCGCCGGCACCTACGTTCAAGCCGCCCGAGACCTGGAGCTGGCCCTGCGCGATGATGTCATTGCGCACCTGGAGGTTTCCTGCCTCAAGGGAATGGATCATCGCGGAATTTGTCTCGATGCCGCCGATGTCAATTGGAATGAGAGAAGAAGTGTTTGTTGTGTAGGCATAGCGGCCGGAGACAAACACATCTACCAAACCACCTAGACCACTTAGAGTACTCGCCACTACCGGTGCTGAAGGTATTCCCACATCAACAATCGTAAGTTGCGGTCCTACAGCATACGCGTAGCGACCTGATACAGAGAGTCCAACAGTACCAAGTCCATTTACGCTACCGACCGGGGATGGAATTGATGTAGGATTTGAAATATCAAATATTGAAAGGCTACCAGTATTACTAAGGACATACGCATAACGTCCTGATACTGAAAGTGATCCACCAGCGCCAGAAGCTATGCTGCCAAGTTTTGCGGGAGCGACAGGATTTGAAATATCGAACGCAACCAGTGCATTTCCCGTAGTGACATAGGCATACGTACCGGAAACTACCACCTCATTTGGTGTTGAAAGACCGGCACTGGTACTACCCACCTGCACAGGAGCTGCAGGGTTGGACACGTCAAAGAGTACGAGGGAATTGTTTGATGCGCTTGTAACATACGCGTAATGTCCTGAAACATAGACGGAATTTGGTGAGCTGAGCCCGGTAGTGATAGTACTTAGCTTTGTAGGAGCATTAGGATTTGAAACATCAAATATGACGAGGGCATTCCCCGTTGTCGCCGTAACATAGGCATAGCGACCAGAAACGAATACGCGCGTCGAACCTGTTACTCCAGTATTAGTGGTACTTATTACTGAAGGAGCTGCTGGATTTGTCACATCTAAAATCGTGAAGCTACCACTACTATTACCCACATAGGCGTAGCGCCCTGAGATATACATGCCATTCTGTACTGCAGTTGGTCCTCCAAGACTAAGTCCCGGTCCCGCCGTAATAGGGGTACCTGCAGGAAGTGCGAGGTTGTCACCATTTAAGCGAAGCGCTGAGTAGATGGTGCTGGTAGCTGCCGCGAAGTTTGCGGTGCCAGCGATAGAAAGTAGTGATGCGGGCGTAGAGGTTGCACCAATAGCGACGTTTCCTCCTGCGGTCGCGAGATAGGTGCTACCAGAGACTGAGAGTAAGGAAGACGAAGCATTGGTTAGATAGGTCTGACCTGAGACTGAAAGCTGTGTTGATGAAGCATATGGCGTGGTAACTGCCGTACCTACAGCTGCGGTCACAAGCGCAGTACCGTTATAGTAGACGGCATTACCATTTGTAGCGAAGCTGGTAGCGTTGGTGCCGCCCTGGGCGATTGGAAGCTGGGAGATAGCAAGGGTGCCAGAGGTGAGCGTGACGTAACCAGGAAGCGTTACGGCTGAAAGCTGCGAGGAACCATTGGTGTAAAGTAGTTTGTTTGCTGCTATGCCGGAATCAATAATGTTTGGTGTGGTGATGACGCCGTTCGTACCGATGGTGGTCGTTGCCGTTGCACCGAAGGAAGCAAGGTTTGCGGAGATATACGTCGAGGAAGCGTTACCAAGGAACTGCTGAAGCGCGGTGAAGGTATTTGCATGCGCAAGGTTAAGGGATGCGACCACTGCCCCGCCCGTTGGTGCGATAGTGAGGGTGCCGTCAGAGTTAGAGACACTTGAGACACCACTAGTTGGTGTAGTAGTCGCTATCACCTGCCCTGCAGTGTTAACGGCAAGGAACGTGCCCGCTGGAGCCGCGAGCGTTGGAAGGGTGAGGTTTCCGGTGATGACGCTATTACCGCCAATAAGCTCATTTCCTGCTACGGAGAAGCGTGCCGCTGGGGTGGTGGTGCCAATACCAATGTTTCCAGAAGAGACGGTAGTGTCGGTACCATCGAGGCCAGTGCCATAGATGAGATTACCAATGTCGAGCTGGTTATTTGCGGTGCTACTTGGTACGACCACATCATTACCAATAGCTATGTTATTAGAACCCGTTGTGACTTGGTTCAACGCATCGGTGATGGTGGAAGCACCGATGAGGATGTTGCTTGAGCCGGTCGTTAGGCCATATCCCGCCTGATATCCAAGGGCAGTGTTAAGGGCAGCACTACCCATTTCATTGTAGAGTGCGTAATAGCCGACCGCAGTTGTGCTGCTCACGTCTCCTGCAAATCCTGGGCCTCCCGCAGCACTCCATGCACCCAGTGCTGTGTTACCTCCACCATTAATATCGGAAGTAAGAGCATTATCACCAACAACGACATTGTTGCTACTTTGTAGGCCATAAGCACTATATTCACCAATCGCCACATTATGCGATGCAGAGGAAGAAGTTTGCATCGCATAGCTACCCATGACTTCATTAGATGAACCTGTGGTATTAGTTGCCATTGCGTCAAAACCAATCGCGTTATTGTCACTGCCCGAAGTGTTACTTAACAGTGAGTCATACCCAAAGGCTTCATTATGAATCCCAATGGTATTAGCATTAAGTGAATCAGAGCCAATAGCATTGTCGTAATTTCCATCAGTATTACTACTAAGGGCCTGAGTACCAATAGCAACGTTATCGGATCCATTTACATTAGAGGTTAATGCAGAGTAACCAACGGCAACATTAAAATCTCCAAGATTATTATTCATGGCAAGATTTCCGACAGCAGTATTGCCTGTATGGAAGTCATCATATTGAAACGGTGTGCCAGCGCCCACTCCAATAGCAAGATTATTCGTACTGCTCGATGCATATGCGAACGTTTGGCCACCAATTTGGTAGGTACTGTACTGGTCGATGTTAACCGCGCCATGCGTCACCGAAAGAACGCCGTTTGCAATTACCGCATTACCCGCGACAGAAAGCTGCTGGTACGGCGAAGTGGTACCGATGCCGACATTTGCCGCAACCAATGTGCCGAGGCTTCCTAAGGTGCCTGTATTTACTTCAACAACTCCTGCAGCATTTCTGCCGAGACCGGTGTCCGCAGCACTTGCGATATGTACATCTGGTGACCAGCCAATAACGCCGGTTGAGAATGATTCAATTGGCGTGTTCGTATCGCTCAACTGGTAGTAGTCGCTATAGTCGCGGATAGCACCATTAACGGTGAGGGCTGCGGTAGAGTTCGTTGAGTTAGCGGTATTAGTACCGATGAAGGTCTGACCCTGAACGATGAGACCATTGGTTGGAGCTTCTGTTGCGGTGTAGGTTGCGTCACCGATAGACGCATTGCCACGCACGCTGAGGGTGGATTCAGGAGCTGTCTCTGCGCCGATAGTCACTGCCCCACCACCGCTTTCAAGACTGAGTACGGTGCCGGTATCATTGGTGCCATCCGTTGAGAATGCCTGTGCTTTTGCCACTACGTTGAGGCTCGCAATCTTAAAGGTGAACTGGTATACCCATGGTGAGTTGCTAACCGTACCGCTCACACCGTTAAGGCGGTAGTAGCGGTAGTAGTTGGTGTTGCCGCTGAGGGTACTGATAGTCTCGGTTGCGGCACCACCGAGTGTGAAGGTGCTGCCGATGTTCGTCCAGGTACTGCCATCATTAGAGCCCTGAGCCTGCCACGTACCCATGTTTGAAGCGTCGGACTGGTAGTACGTGATTTCGGTAACGAGCTCACGCTGCCCAGCACCAAAGTCAAAGGTGATGCTATTTCCGGAAGCGCTCTGCGAGTTCCAGTAGTAGTTTTGGGTTGTCGTGTCACCGTTAATGATGCGCTCCGTAGTACCCTGCGCAACGCTAAGGGTGGTGTAGACGTTCATGGCAAGCGTGCGGTTGCCCTGGCCATTTGGATTTGAGTAGGATGGTGTCGCATTTGTCGAGGAAGCAATACTAAAAGTGAGGTTGCTGTTCGTGTCGCCGTAGGACATGTTTCCGCCATAGCTGCTGACCGCAAAGGTTGACCATGGTGAAGCGGTACCGACACCGACCTTGCCGCCTGCCGATGCGAGGTAGGTGTTCCCTGTTGTAGTGAGCTGCGTCGTCGACGCATTTCCATTAAACTGCTGAAGCGCAGTCCAGGTGTTTGCGTTGCCGAGGTTAAGGCCGACGGTCTGCGCAGCAGAACCGTTGTATGAGCCGCTGAAGGTGAGGGTGCTGTCGGTTGAGGAGAGGTTTGCGAGGGTACCACCAAGTGCGACGCCACTAATGGTGCTGTTCGCAAGCATTGCGTTGGTGACTGCCCCGTTTGCAATACCAAGGGTCACGTTGGTGCCGCCGACCTGAGCGCCAAGCGTACCGGAAGTGACACTGATGCCGGAACCGACGCTGATGGAGGAGGTTGCGACGCTTGAAAGAGCACCTGAGCCAGAGCCATAGACAAGGTTTCCTGCCGTGAAGCTGGTCTGACCGGTACCACCGTTAGGGACGGTGAGTGCTGAGGCGAGGGTCAAAGCGCCGGTTGAGGAGAAGCTTGAGGTTGCGGTTGCACCAAAGCTTGCGGTGTTTGCTGTGAGCGTGCTGCTGAAGTGGTTGGTGGTGGTTGCGTTTGCAGCTGTGACATTTGCGAGTGAGGAGAGGCCTGAGACGCCGAGGGATGTAAGGGTTCCGACACTGGTGAGTGAGGAAGCG
>JARIGN010000032.1 GCA_029288835.1 Candidatus Kaiserbacteria bacterium | reverse complement strand
CTCGGCGACTTCGCTCTCTATGACGCCCCGGACTTCCCTTCCGAGCAGATTGGCACCTCCGGCCGCATCGGCATTAGCGTCGCCCAAGAGCTTCCCTGGCGCTTCTATATAAAAGGAAACCCGTTTGTAAGCCGAAAATCATAATTAGATATTCTCCAGTTTTGAGGTACTGTTACAGAGGATCCAGGCAATAGCTAGGGGATAAACCCGATGAAAAGGACGTTCTATTTTGTGCGACATGGCCAGACCGTGGCTAACGCCGAAGGCTTTACCCAAGGACCTAATGATCCCTTGAATGATACGGGGCTCATGCAGGCGAAAATACTGGCCCGACGCGCTAAGAACCTTCCGTTCGAAGCAATTATTTCTAGTGACTATCCACGAGCTTTGGTGACGGCACAAACTATTCAGGCAACAACTGACAAGCCACTTATCGTCTCGGCGCTCTTTCGCGAAATGCGCCGTCCCTCGGCCTTCTGGGGCAAAGTGGTGAGCGCTGACCCAAAAATTCTGGAGGGTTATCGCCACATCAACGAACATTTCACTGAAGAGTCGTGGCACCACAGCGACGAAGAAAACTTCTTCGACATCAAGAACCGCGCAATTGAAGCGCTGGATTATCTTGCCGCCAGGAAGGAAGAATGTCTGCTGGTGGTCACGCACGGCAATTTCTTGCGGGCTCTTCTCGGAATTATGATGCGCGGAAGGAATGCCTACGGACCGCAGGATTATCGTGATATCGAGTCGACCTTCGAGATCAGCAACACGTCGATATCAGTTACCGCGCTTACTCCTCACTGGAGCACCGTAACAAACGAAACGTGGATGGTGATATCGTGGAATGACTGTGCTCACTTAGCTGAAATACCCTAACCGCTTTCGAGCGGTTTCTTTTTAGTCTTATCTAGCTTGCTATCTAACACAGTTGAGAAGCGCGGCATGACTTATCTGAAAGAAATGGTATGATGTCGCGGGTTGTAGCTTGATAAAGGCAGAGGGACATGGCACACACACAATGGTCGCCTGATGCCGTTATTGAGGCTATACAGGCGCGACACAATGACCGGTTGCCGCTCGCGTGGCTGATTGTAAAGAAGCGTGAACCAGATCTGCTGTTCGCGGCAGAAAAATTCTTTGGTTCATGGAGTAAGGCTATAGT
This sequence comes from Candidatus Kaiserbacteria bacterium, assembly GCA_029288835.1. Classification (GTDB taxonomy): domain Bacteria; phylum Patescibacteriota; class Minisyncoccia; order Phycocordibacterales; family Phycocordibacteraceae; genus C7867-001. Next base: position 81,303 of record JARIGN010000032.1, on the reverse strand, counting down.
GGCGGCAGGATTCGACCTCAGGCATACCTATTGGTCGAGTGAGAAATATTTCCACAAGTAAACGGAAGGGGTATGACAATGGGTGCCACCTGGCATAGCAAACAATTCGAGGCCCAGGAAACGATAGTGGGGCACGGAACAGAAAGCATCGGGAGGCAAGCGGCTGATTTTCTCAATAGCCTCCCGCCGAAAAAAGTACTCTGCCTCACCTTAAGTTCGTATGAGACAGAAGACATGAATAGCAGGAAGATTGTGCGAGGCCTACTGTTATATCTTCTGTAACCGCCCAACGTGCTCACGCGCTGCTGCTTCGATTCCGAAGTGGCAGCTTTTTTTATTGACAAATTATCCCTGCTATAGTACTATCTACCCATCAATCTTTGTCTCTGTCGTAGAACGCACGTCGCAATACTATAGTCGCCACCGTTGATACTTATAATCGTTAATTCATTCTATGAACCAAGGAACAATCGCAACCCTAACCGACAAAGGTTTCGGCTTTATCAAGCAGGATAACGGGGACAAAGACCTCTTTTTCCACTCTAACGAGCTCGTAAACGTTCGCTTTGACGATCTTCGCCAGGGTGACGTCGTAACCTACGAAATCGCAGAAGGACCGAAGGGTCTTAACGCGGTAAAGGTTAGCAAAGTCTAAGCATAGTCGCAGAAGCATATGGCACGAAACAGCACCAGCCACGGCGTAAGCCCTAAGAAGATTCGAAGGAAGACTCCGAAGACTAAGAAACGGCTTGCCATCAAGGCAGCTATGCTTGCTGCACGTAAGAAATAAGCGATTTTCGCTTATTGATTCACTATGAAAAAGCCTGACCTCGACCGAGAACGCTGCGAGGAGCCTCGCTCTCTTGCCGTCTTTCTCGAGCTGTATAACGAGAATCTTCCGGAATCATTCCCTCGAGCGTCTAAAAAACTCCTCGAGCAGTTCAAAAGTGAGCATATTAGCTACTTTAAGACTGAGGACTGGTCTCTCGACATACACCGCAAACGCGTCATGGACTGGCTTCCAGCCCAGATCGCTCGCGCTAAGTAGGCAGACCCAGCACAAGGCTATAGAAAATGCGTAGGTAAAACCTACGCATTTTCTGTATTTGGTGTGCCAAAAGCATTGCGAATGGCCTATTCACGTGGTACAGTATAGCCATACTTTGAGTACGAACGACAAGACACGTATTAATAACGAAATACGCGCAGCAGAGCTGCGCGTCATCGGTTCCCAAGGTGAAAACTTGGGCGTTTTGTCATTTGCCGAGGCCATGAAGGCTGCCGAGGCCGTTTCCCTTGATTTAATTGAGATCTCGCCCAATGCCGTGCCGCCCGTTGCGAAAATCATGGATTATGGTAAATTTCAATACGAGCAGAAGAAACGAGAAAGTGCTGCCCGCGCGAAAGCGAAGGTTTCCGAGACCAAGGAAGTCCAAATAAAAGTAGGGACCGGCGATAACGACATGCGCCTGAAGGCTAAAAAGGCCGCAGAATGGCTTGAGGAAGGCCATCGTGTGCGTGTCGAGCTCTTCCTGAAAGGACGATACAAGGGAATGGAGGAGGCATTTCTTAAGACTCGTCTTGAGAAGTTCGTCTTGCTCATTCCCTACGCATACCGCATCGCTGAGCCAATTGCGAAAAGTCCGAAAGGATTCGCTGCAATCCTCGAGCGTGATATGAAAGCAAAAACCGAGGGAACAAAACCAGCAAGCAGCTCGTCAACACCAGCTTCTGACGCCTAACAATCATTTATGAAAACAAACAAAGCATATAGCAAGCGCATCCGAGTTACCCGCAAAGGGAAGCTTGTCGCACGTCGTCCCGGCCAGGACCACTACAATGCTTTGGAGTCTGGTCGTGAGAAGCACCAGAAGGGCGGCATGCAGGGTCTTTCCGTGACCACCGCAGTCATGCGCCGTTTCCTTCCAGGAAACGGCGGCAAGAAGCGCACACCCCAGCAGAATGCTGAGCGTGAAGCAGCCGTAGCAGCAGAGACCGCTGCATAATTTTAGTAGTATTTAGTAATTGTTTAAGTAAACCTGTATGCCACGAGTCAAAGGAGGAATGATGTCGCAGAAGCGCCGCAAGAACGTCTTGAAGCGCGCAAAGGGATACCGCCATGGCCGCGGCACCAAGGAGCGTGCAGCAAAGGAGTCCCTCGTGCATGCCGGAAAGAATGCTTTTGCGCACCGCAAGGACAAGAAGAACGACTACCGATCCCTCTGGATCGTCCGCCTCAACGCTGCGCTTCGTGAGAATGGCTACAAGTCATACAGCACCTTTATCGCTGCCCTCAAGAAGAGCAACATCGAGCTCGACCGCAAGGTCCTTTCAGAGCTCGCTCAAAAGGAACCAGCAGTGTTTACGCGTGTGCTTGAGAAGGTGGGGTCTTAAAGGAAAATAGAAAAAGCTCCTTTGAAGTGAGCGCTCCGAGGCCGCTTGGCCGGTCTTACTCACTTCAAAGGAGCTTTTTCTATTTTCCTTGGCTCACTTTTCATATATTTCTGAGAACTTTTGAAGCAAAACTTCAGGTGAATACGCTATACTTCCGCGACGCGCTTGACGCACCTTTTATTCGGGATAATACTAACTCTACTTTATGGCGACTTCCCATTCATCTGATGAAAAATTTGATCTACTCACAGAAATGATCACCAAAACCAATGCTAAGCTCGATTATTTTATTGAAAAGGCTGAAGCTACTGATTCAAAGTTAGATTATTTTATTCAAACAACAATAGATTTATTTAAGAAAACAAATGACAAGATTGATGCCCTGGATAGGAAAATAGATGAGAAGGTAGATACGGCTATTGCTGAATTAGCTGAAGTTACCGCACGCGGCTTTGTCCGCATTGAAAGACGGCTCGATCACCTTGAGGGAAAAGTGTTCGCCCGCTAGGAGGTTTTACTTCAAGCGCTTAATTCCCTGCTTACTAAGCTCGAAGCTCTCGCCCTGAACGGGCACGATGGCATTCGAGCCGAGATAGTCATGGATGCGCTGTGCGAGGAAGCGTGCTGAGGACGGCTCGCCAAGCGCGACAAAAAAGCCCTTAGTTTGACCATCGAGTGCGGCCTTTGCGAAATCAAGCAGGCCGTCCCGGTCGGCATGTGCTGACCACCCCACAAATGTCCCTATTTTGCCCTTTATGCGCACGTCCACCCCGCCGAGACGCACATGGGGCGCACCGTCCTGAAGAAGCCGCCCTGGGCTTCCTGGAGCCTGGTAGCCCACAATGAGAAGCGTGGTTGAAGGGTCCGGGAGGTATTTCTGCTCCCAGTGCCCGATGCGGCCACCGTGCGACATGCCGGCACCTGCCATAATTATCTTCGGGTTTGGTGCCTTTGCTATTTCCTGGGATTCCTCTCGAGAAAGGGTCTCGGTGAGAAAGGGAAACTTAAAGAGGTCATGCCTGCGGTGCAGCTCTTCCTCAGCAGCAGGCTTAAAATATGGCGAGCTGTCTTTCTGCTCGCGCATCCACTTTTCATATATTTCGGTAGCCTTGATAGCAAGCGGCGAGTCTAGGTACACCGGCACCTGCGGCAAATCCCCTTCTTCCATCATGCGGGAGATTTCATAGAGCATGAGCTGCGTGCGCTCGATTGAAAAGGCCGGAATTAAAATAGTGCCGCCGCGCTCGATAGCTTTCTTAAGCGTGTCGCGCAAAAGTCTTACACGGTCTTCCTTTTCTGTGTCGGCGCGGTCGCCGTACACGCTTTCCATGAGTACATAGTCGGCGTCAGTGATAGGTTCCCAGTCCGGAAGATAGGGCGAAGGAGTGTTGCCGATGTCGCCGGTGAGTGCGAGGGAGAGGCCTTCGCCGGCACTATTTTCTCCACCAGCTCCCTGACCGACCTCTTTAATCCGCACACTTGCCGAACCTAAAATATGCCCGGTATTGCGGAGATAAACAGAAAGCCCTGGAGCAACTTCGCGCTCTTCGTGATAGTCGAGCGTCTCGACGAGTGGCATGGTCTTCGCAATGTCCGCGTCGGTATAGAGCGGGTCGAGACCGAGTTGGTGCGCGTTCTGAGTCAGAATATCGACGGTGTCCTCGAGCATAAGCTGCATGAGGTCCTTGGTAGGCGGCGTCATGTAGATTTTCCCGCGGAAGCCTTCCTTCACGAGCTTCGGCACGCGGCCGATATGGTCGAGGTGTGCGTGCGTTATCACGACGGCATCGATGGAAGACACATCATACGGAAAGGGCGCGTACATCTCCTTTTCCGCGAAATCATTACCCTGCTCAAGCCCGCAATCAATTAAAATCTTTCCCTTCTCCCCTTCTACCAAAAAATTTGATCCCGTTACCATTTCCGCGCCCCCATAGCAGGTGAGTTTTAGCATGTAGTTACTGTAGCACAAGGAGATATTCTAATTCACGAGCAAATGAACATGCAAGTAATTGAGGCGCTGCCGGTCGGGTCCGTTAATTACCACCTGATAATTGGTGTAGTTATTTTGTTGAATAAGTTCAGCAATGACCATAAAGGAATCATCAAGATACTTTCGATCATCTACAGTAAGCTGTCCGAGATCCTTAATGTCTTTCTTAGGGAGTACTAAATAGTCAATTTTTGCCTCAGGTTCAGGACTCTTTATGACAAGTACGGTATCTGTTTCCTGCACTATGGAGAGCGTCTGGGGAAAATACTGTATGCCAGCAGAAAGCAGCAAAGCTTTAATTTGACTACTATTCAAGCAATTAGTACTGCAATTTGCTACTGAGATTATGGGACGTGGTTGAATTGAGGAAAATAGGAAAGCGCCCGAAAGTACGCCGACTGCAAACACTCCCAGAAAAGCTCCACATATTTGTATCTTTTTCATTGTTCTCTCCTAGTATACAAAAAAGCCGCTCTTTCGAGCAGCTTTTTTGGGAAACCATCCGCGATGTGGCAACTTTTTTGTGCCACGTGGGTGGTCGCATCGCGCGCCATTGAAAGTCCTGCTTGCGCCCGGACTTTGCAGGTTCGCGGGATCTAAACCTCCCTAAAATTGAGCAAGTTGCGTTTTTACGGATGGCTTCCTGCCCATTATACTCTTTGCGTTTTGACTAGTCCAAAATGCCGTCGAGGTTTGCGTCGTACATGATCTGCTCGTTCACGAGGCGGTAGTCGACGAGCTCGCTTGGCTTAAACCAATGCTTAATTTCCATGTCTGCCTCTTCAGGAGAGCCTGAGGCATGAATGACGTTGCGCACCGCGCGGTTATCGGTGTCAGACATCTGGTATGAGTCGAGGACATAATCTCCGCGGATAGTTCCCACATCTGAGGTGAGGGGCTCAGTGCCACCGGTAATCTTGCGGATGATCTTCACTGCGTGCGCTCCCTGCCAAACCATGCACACGATAGGACCCGCGGTCATGTAGGTCTTAAGGTTTGCGAGGATGACGGCGGTAATCTCAAGCGGATCCTCAGACGGAGGCGTAAGGCCCTTCTTCTTATAGCTTTCAATGGTCTTCTCGCCGGTGACGGTGCGCCAGTTTGGGTCGAGGGTGTAGTGCTGCTCGATGTGCCCTGGCTCTGCAACCATCATTTTAATGCCGACGAGCTTAAGGCCGACGTTTTCATAGCGCTTAATGACTTCGCCGATAAGGCCGCGCTGCACGCCGTCTGGCTTCACGATAACAAAGGTGCGCTCAGTGCTAGGGTGTGGGTTTGACATAGATGTTGTTAAATAAACTTAATAAAAAATGGCCTTTCGGCTGAATATCTGCAGTATAGCGAAAAACCAGCAAAAAGCTACCGAGCCTATTTCTCACTCGGCCGCTTGGTAAGGACGACCGTCTCATCCTCGAGCACAAGAATAGTATGCTCAAAGTGTGCTGCCCAGGAGCCGTCGCGCGTGCGGTAGGTGAAGCCGTCAGGAGCAACTAAGACACTTGCCTTGCCGTTGGTCGCTATAGGCTCAAGCGCAAGCACCATGCCCGGCACTATTTCAGGCCCTGTACCCTCGTGGCCGAAGTTAGCGATAAACGGCTCCTCGTGGACTTCAGCACCAACGCCATGCCCTCCCAGCGCTTTTACGATTGAAAATCCAGTACCCTTGTATGTTTCTTCTATAGCATGAGAAATGTCGCCAATGCGCGAACCTACTTTTGCAGCAGCAACACCTTCCGCAAGCGCATTTTCGGTCACCGCAAGCAGCTCGAGCACCTTTGACTGCACTTTTGCGGGAGAGCCAACGGGAACCGTGAGCGCTGAATCCATCACATAGCCTTTGTGTGAAAGGCCGAGGTCGAGGCTGATGATGTCCCCTTCTTTAAGGGCGCGCTCCGCGCGCGGCAAACCGTGAACGACTTCATCGTTCACGGAAATGCAGCAGGCATTCGGGAATCCTCCCGCTGGCCCGCCTGGGTTATACCCCTTAAAGCAGGGCTCGTCACCGCCTTCCCGAATCCATTGCTCCGCAAGCGTATCGAGCTCAAGCGTGGAAATGCCAAACCGCACCTCTCCCGCAAGCCGCTCCAAAATAGCACCGAGCCTGCGCCCTGCTTCCTTGAGACCCTCGATATCGTGCGGTTGGGCAATCATACTATTGATTCGTATTTGCCAGAGGCATAGCTACTCACTACCAAGCATTGCCGCAATTTCTGCCGCAATCTCCTCCGGGGACTGCTCGCCGTTTATTTCCTGTACCACACCCAGCTCACGAAAATACGCGAGCGCTCCCGCAGTGTTTGCCTCGTACTGCGCAAGCCGTGCCTTTATCTTTTCTTCACCGTCGCTGTCTGGGCGGTGTTCGGTCTCGCTGCGCTTAAGCATGCGGCGCACCACCTCTTCGTCAGAGACTTCCAGATTTAAAACAATAAGCTCTCGCCCGAGCCAGGAAAGCAGGTCCATCACGTGCGCCGCCTGCTCCTTTGTACGGCCAAAGCCCTCGAGCACCACCCCGCTCTCTGAGCCGAGATTCAAGAGCGCATCTTCGAGGAGATAGTCAGCGAACCAATCAGGAGCAAATGCACCCTTGTCATATGCTTCCTTCACGCGAACAGAATACGGCATGTTTCCATCCCGAATCTCCTTAAAACGCTCTCCTGAAGAGAAATTTTTCCATCCTTTCTTTTCAGCGAGCATCTTTGCCTGCGTTCCCTTTCCCGAGCCCGGCTTCCCAATCAAAAGCACCGTATTTTTCGTATTCATACCTTTAGTATATAGGAAATTCTTAGGACACGCTGTGTATGACCTCTTCTAGTGCCTTTCGAATCTGCTCCTGTGCCTTTTCAAGCTCGCCCGGTAGGTTCTGGATCACGTAGTCTGCCGTTTGCTTAAACGGCACTTCATCTTCATACCGATGCTTTCGTTTTTCAAGTTCTTCCTCGGTAATAGGCGCACGGGCACGAACGCGTCGCTCGAGCTCTTCCCAACTTCCTGCATCAATATACATGATGACGAGCTGCTCGGGAGTAAGGATTTCCTGAATTTGTCGCACGCCCTGCACTTCCATTTCTTTGAGCACTACCTTTCCTGCAGAAAGCGCAGAGGTCACTTCCTGCTTAGAAGTGCCATAATAATTTCCACCAAACTGCGCCCACTCCAAAAACTCACCTGCTTCTTTCATGTGCTCAAATTCTTCAACGCTTAAAAACTGGTACGCGGAATTTTCTGCGCCTGGACGCTTTTCGCGCGTCGTATAGGAAGCAAGGTAGGAGATTTGCGGAAAGTTTTCCTTAATATAGCTAATGAGCACGCTCTTACCGCTACCGGTAGGGCCAATGACGAGGATGAGTTTACCCATGATTATTCGATTTTAACAGACTTCGACGTGGAACTTGAGGTCAGACGTGTGAAATCAGCGAATTAGTACTCTCGGAGTGAAGCCTGTGCATCAACCTTTCGCACCAAATCAAGAACCACCTGCACCGCAATAAGGAGCGCGGTACCGCCAACGAGAATTGAAGTAATACCCGTAATGCCCTGGATGATAAATGGGATGACTGCGACAAAACCAAGGAAGACTGCACCCGGAAGCGTGATGCGATGCACCACCGCGCTGATGTACTTTTCGGTTTCGCCACCTGGACGAACGCCTGGAATAAACGCGCCAGACTTCTGGAGATTGTCTGCCATACGCTTTGGTTCAAAGATAACGGCAGTGTAGAAGTAGGTGAAGAGAATAACGAGGATAAAGTAGACGATACCGTACTCAAGAAGGTTGTTTGAGAACGCCGTGTACCACGCGGTCGCGCCTGCAAGGCCCTTTATGCCGATAGCGGCAAGGCCCGTAAGTGCCACCTGAGGAAGAAGCAGGAGCGAAAGCGCAAAGATGATAGGTACCACGCCCACCTGCAAGACGCGGATAGGAAGATAGGTAGCGCCTCCCTGCTGGAGTGCCTGGCCCCGGGTTGCGCGTGCGTAGGCTATTGGGATTGAGCGCTCGGCATCAGAAACCGCGACGACCGCATAAATCACCACGAGCGCGACTGCGAGAAAGCCGAGGTAAGCAGGAATCTGTGCCGTGGTAGCAGTATAAAGGGTCTGAGAAATTCCTGAAGGAATGCGAGCGACGATACCGGCAAAGATGATGAGCGAGACACCGTTTCCGATGCCAAACTCCGTAATAAGCTCACCAATCCACATAAGAAGGACCGAGCCGCCTGCCACAAGGAAAACGTTCGCTGCAAAAGCGAGTGAAGAAAGTGGTCCTGCGATAATGTGCTGCGACTCAAGGAGCGAGAGAAAAGCAACGCCCTGAAGAATAGCAATCGGAATAGTGAGCATGCGACTCCACATGATAAATTTCGTGCGGCCTGCCTCACCCTCTTCTGTCTGCATGTACTTGATCTGGGGAATGAAGAAGGTCGCCACCTGCATGATGATAGAAGCAGTAATGTACGGACCCACGCCGAGCATTACGATAGAAAGACGGGAAAAACCACCGCCAGAGAAAACGTTCAAAAGACCAAGGAACTGGTTATTCTGGAAGAAATTCGCAAGGGCAGCACGATCAACGCCAGGAATCGGAATAGCCGCAAGAAAACGGAACACGACAAGGGCACCCACGAGAAAAAGGATTCGGGTGCGGATCGCCGAGTCAGTGAAGGCTATCTGTATTTTGTGAAGGACTCGGTCAAACATAGGCTCTTATAGTACCGAGCCGCCTGCTTTTTCTATCGCAGCTTTGGCCGTTTCTGAAACCGGAATGCCGGAGAGCTCGAGCTTCTTGCTGAGAGAGCCGGTGCCGAGCACCTTTACGCGCTGGACTTTGCCGCCGCGCATGCTGGTGATGCCCTTCTGGGCAAGTGCTGCGAAGGTAACGGTGTCGCCTGCGTTAAATGCCATCTCGAGTGTTGCGAGATTTACTGGGGTATAGCTTTCACGAACGCGCACGGTGCGTGAGCGGTTCTTTCCATGGCCGCGGAGCTTTGGAATCTTCTTGATGATGTCGCGCATTTCTGGACGGTTCTTATGGCCTGCGCGCGCGTTCTGGCCTTTAGTACCACGGCCGGAAGTCTTTCCACGCTTACCACCACGTCCTACGCGAGGGGTCGTGATGTTTGCGTGTGTTCGTTTGAGGGTGTTCGATTGCATAAAAGTATTGTTAGCGCATTAGCTCTGCTTCTGGAGAGACTCAAGCGCCTTAACCGTCGCACGTGCGATGGTGAGCTTGTTCTTGGTGCGGCTGAGGATCTTAGTGACGACGTTCGTAACGCCTGCGTACTCAAGCACGATGCGCATTGCGCTACCCGCCACGAGTCCGCGGCCTGGAGAAGGAATGATTTCTACATCTGAGGAACCATAACGAGCAGAAACAGGATGGCGAATGGAGTTGTCTGCGGTGAGCGGCACGGTGATGAGATGCTTGCGGGCATCACGCACAGCCTTGTCGATAGCAAGGGCGGTATCTGCACCCTTTCCAAGACCCACGCCCACGCGTCCCTTGCGGTCACCAATAACCACGGTGACGCTGAAGGAGAAACGGCGACCGCCTCCCATAACGCGGGCGACGCGACGCACGTCGAGGGTAGCCTGGTCGAACTCGCTGCGCTCGCGTGGTGCGCGAGGGCGGCCGCCGGTGCGTCCACCTCGGCGCTGACGTACCGCAGTATTCCGGCCATCCGCAGCAGGTGCCTCAGGCGCTACTTCAACAGCGTCCGTAGCTTCTACAGCCTCTTCGACAACAGGTGCATCAACCTCCGTGTCGATATCTGCTGCTACCTCGTTTACGTCTTGTATCGTGTCGTTTGCCATATAGATAATTAAAATTCGAGACCGGCCTCGCGTGCTGCATCAGCAAGTGCCTTTACCTGACCCGTGTAGCTGAAGCCACCGCGATCAAAGACTACCTTGGTTACGCCTGCACTCTTCGCCTTCGCTGCAATTACTGCGCCTGCCTTTTGTGCCTGCTCGGTGACGGTGCCCTTGATAGTGCGGCCATGCACTGCAGCAAGGGTCTTCCCTGCTACGTCATCGATAAGCTGCACCTGTACGAAGCGGTTCGACTTTGAAAAAGCGAGACGAGGGCGTTCTGCGGTACCAGAAATGCGTGCGCGAATACGCGTGTGGCGACGGGTGCGAAGGTCCTTCTTGGTGCTAAGTTTTGTTGTTGGAAGTTGTGCCATATAAATTTCTCGCTACTATACCGACTTCTTACCCTGCTTGCGACGAATCACTTCATTCTCGTATGCGATACCCTTTCCAAGGTATGGCTCTGGTGGCTTCACCGCGCGCACTTCTGCCGCAAACTGCCCGACGCGCTGCTTGTCTGCCCCCTCGATGCGGATGGTTCCCTTTTCTACCGCTGCAGTGAGACCCTGCGGCACGGTGAGCGTAACCGGATGAGAAAAGCCGACGTTGAAGACGAGGTCATTCCCACGAAGCTCCACGCGGTATCCCACACCCTTAAGCACGAGACTCTTGCGGAATGGCGTCTCAACACCCTTCATCATGGCGTTAAGGTGCGCTGCAAACGTGCCGGTAAGTGCATGCGCGAGGCGGCTGCTGTCCTTTGGGGCGATAACAACGCCTTCTGGAGTGACATCGATGGAAATAGAAGAATGGTAGGTCTTGGTGAGGGTTTCCTTTGGTCCCTTTACGGAAAGCACGCCATTAGCCGTAGATACTTCTACTTTTGCGGGTACCGGTATTGGTTTTTTAGCGAGGCGTGATGGCATACAAATATCTTCTATTACCAGACCTCAAAAAGGTTTTCTCCTCCTGCGCGAACCTTGCGTGCTTCCTTGTCGGAAAGGATTCCCTTCGGCGTAGAGATAACACGAGCACCAAGGCCGTTCTTAACGGTGTGCGCTTCACGTGCAGGTACATACATACGGCGACCTGGCTTGCTGATGCGCTTTACGTCGTGGATCTTGTGCTGGCCTTTTTCGTCATACGCGAGCGTTACTTCGAGTGAAGAGAAATTGCTGCCTGGCTTCTTTACAGTCTCCACGCGGCTCACGAAGCCGAGGTCCTTAAGCTTGTTTGCGATTTCCTCGAGGTGCTTTGAAAAAGGCACGGTGACGGTCTCAGCGCCGATAGCGCCAGCGTTCTTGAGTCGAATAATGAAGTCTCCTACGCGGTCAGTGATCATAAATAGTTACCAGGAAGCTTTCTTAACACCAGGAATCTTGCCTTCGCGAGCGAGTTCACGGAACACAATGCGGGAAAGGCCGAATTCACGGAGGTACCCACGGCCACGGCCAGAGATAGCGCAGCGGTTCTTGATGCGGACAGGAGAGGAGTTTCGGGGAAGCTTCTGAAGGCCTTCAAAGTCACCGGCAGCCTTAAGAGCCGCACGCTTTTCAGCGTACTTTGCCGCGAGTTTGATCTTTTTGCGGTTTCGCGCAAGTTGTGAGGTTTTAGCCATACGAAAAAGCGCTCCGAGGAGCTTCCACTAATGTATCAGGTAAGAAATAGGCTGTCAAATAAAGAAAGAGCCAGGGCAGGAAGTGCCATGGCTCTTCAGGAAGAGTCACCCTCTCGGGCTAAGAAAGTCTCTCGCTCTACCTCAAGTCGAGCCTGACAGGAAGGCTTTCTGCAGACACTGCGGCCTGAATGCATGCCTCTCTTGAATATTTTGAGAATATCGCAACCTGGTGAGCTGTCTCGAGCCAATATCTGACCAGCGTGAGCCATAGAATGCACACGCACGTCGCGCCGATAACTCTCGGGATTTGAGCAATACAGGCATTTTGCCCGGCCGCCCATTCCCTCTACCCAGGTAATCATATAAATTTTGCCCTCATACATGAGGGTGACAGGACTTTTGATCATCACTACCTCCCTTTTGCTTGAGGTCCCGCTTTACTCTATACCTTTTATTGCATTGAGCAAAAGGCACATGCTCTCTAAACCAAGAAATAACTCATGCTATCGTATACATGAAACTCAGCAATTGATTTTAATGCAAAAAAATCTTCGCCTCTACGCGGCATTTGGTGGATTTGTACTTATCCTCCTTCTTATTATCGGTGGGTACAGCCTTGCTGTATTTCCTTTTCACCTTCCCACCACTTCTCGGGCAGATACTCACTCTTTTGCCGAAGAAGCCTCTTCAACAATAATCACCTACACCGTTGACGGTTTTAACGATGATTTTGTGAGCGTACCGATAAACAGCGTGGTGACCTTTAAAAATGTGATCGATACGCCCCTGATGCCTGTGTCAGATCCCTTTCCTTCCAATACTGACTACCCCGCATTTAATGCAACAAGCAGCTATCCGGTAGGTTCATCCTACTCATTTCGGTTTACTCAGGCGGGAACCTATGGTTATTACAACCAATACCGTCCTGATGACCATGGCGTCATCCAGGTCTTTGATCCTTCAAACCCTAACCCTAACATTGATAAAACCAAGTCATCACAAGCAGCAATACGCGACAAATTGGTTGCAATGCTTGATCCGCATGACCCTAGCTCTATACTAAAAGTATTTCAAACCATTACGGCTGACCCAAGCCTTTCGGTTAATTGTCACGATATAGGGCACGATTTAGGCCATCATGCCTATGAGCTCTATGGATTTTCCGGTGCAATGCTCGTACATAGCACGAATTCTGTAGGGTACTCATCTGTTGAAAATATATGTGCGGGTGGCTATATGCACGGCATTATGGAGGAGCTTTTCTTGCATCAGCCCCAGCTGAAAGACCATCCAGCTGATGCCTGCGCGACCGTCCCTACCAGCTATAAGGAAAGTTGTTTCCATGGCGTTGGTCATGCGCTTATGTTTTTAAATAAACGGGCACTCGCCCCTTCCCTTGCTGCATGCCAAAGCATTGGCACAGCGCTCTATACGGCGCGCTGCTATGAAGGAGTATATATGGAACTTTTCTGGGGAAGTACTGAGCATTCGGGTCCAGGCACGCTTGGCTGGGATATACATAAACCCCTTGAGCCCTGTATTTCCGCTACGGCGGATGAAAAGCCCGATTGTTTTCTTTATTCATCTTTTGGTTACCTGCGAAACCATGACAAAGACTATAGCGGTGCTATTACCCTCTGCACCACGAGCAATCTTTCTGAGTCAGATACGGATTTTTGCCTACAAGGTATCGGCATCACCATGATGAACCATTTTAAAGGCCAGCATTTGGAGCAGTCGGAATCATTTGCTTCAGGACTAACCGATTCAGAAAAGGCAGCGTTTTATAAGGGAGTTATTGGGTATGCCTACTTTTCCGGAATTAGTAAAAGCGACTTGACCCAAGCATGTACAGCAATGACCACTGACTCCGCTGCCTGTTTTACTGCGCTTGCGCAAGCATAAATAAAATCAAAGAAAGCCCTTTAGGGCTTTCTTTGATTTTACATTGGAATAACGTTATGCCTGACGAAGCGGAATCCCTAGGTGACGGAAGAATGCCTCTGCTTCTTCCTTGCTCTTTGCGGTGGTCACGAGGGTGATCGCCATGCCAAAGACATCCTTAAGGTCTTCTTCTGAAGCTTCCGGGAAGATGGTGTGCTCGCGAAGGCCGATGGTGAGGTTACCCATTTCATCGATTGCTCCTGCTGAGAGGCCACGAAAGTCGCGGGTTCGAGGAAGCGCAATGTGCACGAGCTTGTCGAGGAACTCATACATGCGCGCGCCACGGAGGGTCACCTGGTACCCCACGACGTCGCCCTGGCGCACCTTGAACTGCGCGATAGACTGCTTTGATGCGCGCGCAGCAGGCTTCTGGCCAGTAATGCGGGTAAGGCGGTCCTCAACGACCTTGATGCGATTTTTATCCTTTGCGGAACCCACGCCAGAAGAAACGACTATTTTGAGAAGCTTTGGCGACTGGTTTACATTGGTATAGCCAAAATCCTTCTGAAGGGTTTCGTATGCGGTTTGCTGTTGTGCTTTGGTAATCATAAAAATTTCTTAGGAGCTATGCCAATACTTTCTGGCCCTTCTTGGTGACACGGACGCGCTTTCCGTCGCGCATTTCGCGACCAACACGGGTGCCTTTCTTACTCTCTGAATCGAGGAACATGACGTTTGACGCATCGATAGCGCGTGGGCGCTCAACGATCTGGCCAATCTCGCCACGAACCTTCTTCTGGCTGCGCTTGTACATTGCAACGCCGTCAATAACGACCTTCCCTTCTGCACGAAGGACGCGCTCGATCTTGCCGGTCTTTCCCTTATCTTTTCCGGACACTACGATGACCGGGTCGCCTTTTTTGAGTTTCATTTTCATAAGTAATTGTGAATTCGCGAATGCGGTTAGACGATTTCTGGCGCGAGTGACGCGATGTTACCCCAACCCTTCTCGATGAGGTCGCGTGGCACCGGACCAAACACGCGGTTGCCCTTTGGACCCATTTCCTTACCCTGCTTCTCAATGATCACGACTGCATTATCATCAAACGAAACATAGGAGCCGTTTGCGCGGCGGAATGGCTTCACCTGGCGCACGACCACTGCCTTATAGATATCCTTTTTCTTTGCGGCTTTGCGAGGCTGCGCGCTCTGGATAGAAACCACGACTACATCGCCGAGCTCTGCATAGCGACGCTTTGATCCGCCAAGTACCTTGAAGACGCGGGCTACGGTAGCGCCGGTGTTGTCTGCAACTTTAACGATGGTCTGGTCTTGGATCATAAGCGTGTATAAAACTATTCGGCACCTGCCTCTAGGTCAGCATCCTCGAAAGAAGCTGAAGACTGCACCGAAAGGATGCGGAAGTGCTTCATCTTTGAAAGCGGTGCGCATGCCTGGATGGTAACCTTGTCGCCAACCTTGGTCTGATTGCCAGTGTCCTCCACGAGGTATTTCTTGGTGCGAGTCTGGTACTTCTTGTACTTTGGATGCTTCACATAGCGAGAAACCGCCACGGTAGCCGTGTCTTTCATTGCAGTCTTAACAACCACTCCCTGGAAGGTCTGGGGTCGTGACTCGGTCTTTTGCGTTGTAGCGATTGAAGTTGGCATAAATGAGTGAATACTTTCTGACATTACGCTGTTGCCTCGGTTTCGGCAAGCTCTTCACCCTTTTCAGCGGCGCCAGAAGTGTGTACTGGACGCGTTGCATGAAGCACGGTCAAAATACGTGCAACGCTGCGGCGTGCCTTCTTTGCAGAAGATGCATCCTTTGGGCGGCTTCCTGCTGCTTCAAAACGCGCTTTGCGTAGCTCTTCACGCTCCTTTGAAAGGAGATCGAAAAGCTCGGTGCGGTTCTTAGTGGTGAGGTCTAGTTTTTTTGCCATAAATAAAAGGGTTAGCGGGTGACGACAGTCGTCTTAACCGGGAGTTTTGCACCAGCACGGCGAAGCGCATCACGTGCTACGGCATCTGAAATGCCATCGACCTCAAACATAACGCGACCTGGGCGCACTTCGAATACGAAGAACTTCGGATCACCCTTACCCTTACCCATACCCACTTCTGCAGCCTTCTGGGTGATTGGTCGGTCAGGGAAGATGCGGATCCACATCTTGCCTCCCTTGCCGGTTGCGCGAGAAAGCACTTTTCGAGCAGCCTCGATCTGGTTTGAGGTGACTCGGTGAGGAGTCGTTGCCTTTAGGCCGTATGAGCCAAAAGCCACGGTTGTGCCGCGCGTGTCAGGACGCGCAAGGCGCGTTTCGCTCTTGCGGCCGGTCTGCCATTTTCGGTGTTTTACTTTTTTAGGGAATAGCATACGAAAATTTATTATGCGGCTGAGCGAGCTGGTGCCTGGCGGCCACCATTCTGTGCAGCTGCCGGACGAGAAACGTTCTGGTGCTCGCGGTCGGTGAACTGGTCGCCGAGGTAGATCCACACCTTAATACCAATAACACCATACGGAAGATTTGCTTCAACCTGTGCGTAGTCGATGTTTGCGCGGAAGGTCTGAAGCGGAATGCGGCCCTTCTTGATCTGCTCGGTGCGAGACATATCTGCGCCACCAAGACGGCCTGAGATAACGATGCGCACACCGACCACCTCGCGCACTGCCATAACCTTTTCAACCGTCTGCTTAAGCACGCGGCGGAATGGCATACGCTTCTCAAGACCTTCCGCAATGAGGAATCCAACAACCTTCGCACTCGTCTCCGGCTGGCGAATTTCCATGATGTCGAGCTTTACGGTGCGGCCGTGGTTTGGAGCCACCTTTCGGATAGCATCTGACACTTCCTTGCGGAGCTTTGTGGCGTTTTCACCTGAGCGGCCGATAACGAGGCCTGGGCGCGCGGTGTTGATGATCACGCGGATCTCGCTCTGGGAGCGCTCAATCTCTATTTCCGTGACATGCATACCTTTAAGGCGCTTATTGAGGAATGAGCGGATGCTCTGGTCCACGAGAATGTTCTCGCGGTAGGTTTTCTTGTCACCAGCAAACCAGCGGCTGCGCCAGTCGCGGATGATACCAAGCCTATGTGCGTATGGATGTACGGTGTGTGTCATGTTTATTTAGTTTCGAGCGTTACTACCACGGAGCTCTTGCGGCGGCGAATAGGTGCTCCACGGCCCATTGCGCGAGGCATAAGGCGCACGAGCATACCTGCGCTGTCGACGGTGATGTTCTTGATGCGAAGGGTTTCGAGATTTTCGCCCTTGTTTACTGCATTTGCTGCTGCAGAAGCAATAAGCTTTGAAATAGGCTGAGAAGCGCGCTTCGGAAGGAATGAAAGGATAGCAAGTGCTTCTGACACTTTCTTTCCTTTTACGAGGTCGGTCACAAGGCGAACCTTGCGAGGTGACTGGTTATAGCTGGTGAGTTCTGCGCGCATAAAAGTGTTAGTACGAAAATCTGCTTAGGCTCTCTTATTTCTTCTTTGCTGGCGCAGCTGGAGCGGCCTTAGCAGCCTTTGCAGCGGCAATTTCAGCCTGCTGGCGCTTCTGCTCGAGCTCCTTCTGCATCTTTCCTCCGTGTCGTACGAATTTCTTCGTGGGAGAGAATTCACCTAGGCGATGACCAACCATATCTTCGCTCACAAGCACTTCTACGTGCTGCTTGCCGTTATGGACACCAAAGGTATAACCAACCATTTCAGGGGCAATTTGGCTTCGACGTGCCCACGTCTTAATAACCCCGGCAGTGCCTGGTTTTGCAAGAGAGACCTTCTTCATCAACTTAACGTCGACGTAGGGCCCTTTTTTAAGTGATCGGGACATGTGAAGCAAAAGCCCGCGTCGCGGGATAGATAAAATCTATACGAAATACGAGGAAGTGTCAAACTTTTGGCCAAATTGGTCCTCTTCGGGCTCATTGGACCCCTCATCCTCCTCTTCTTCATCTTCATCCTCCTCATTTTCCTCTATTTCCGCCACCGTTCCCGTCTCAGCTAGCTCCATTTCAGCCTCTGCCGTGGCCATATCGATAAAAAAGGACTCTATTTGGTCCAGACGCTCCTCGATGACCATCGCCCGCTGCTCAAGCTCAGCTACCTTTTCTTCCAGGAAACGAATATGCTCAAAGATGTGCTCCCGCTGCTCCGCGGCAAGGGATTCGTATAAAGAATTTGAGCGAATGAGCCCTACATGACCATCTTCAGGAGCCGGAGACTTTTTTGTACCAGTACTTTCCTTCGCTTTCGCCTTGGTCGCGCGAACTTTTGCGTTTGTGCTCACTTCTTTGGTAACGGTGCTGTGTTTGTTGGTCATGGTGTGAAAGTACTAGTGGTAATCACTGAAATCTAGCATATTCACCTAAAGAATTTATGAGTTTTTTATCAAATCTTCCTGAAGTCTGTGGAAAACTTCTGCAGTTCAGGAAGCATGAGATCGCAAAATCGTTCGATAAATTCATGGAGCCTAATTATTCCATTTGGGTTCTTACTCATTACGCCATGCGTGAACAAGAACACATATTTCCCATGTATCTCGAATCCATACTCTTCAAACCCAACCATGAGGCTTTCCATAACGTTTGGCTCCAGGACTTGCAGACTTTCAATTTCTTTCCCTTCTGGTGCAGACACAAAAAATTTTGAGTTAAAATCTCCCTCCAGATGCAATTCTTTATTTCCGATAGGGTTCCATATGATCGAAGATCCTATGCTAGTCCATTTCCGAGGTATGCACACGATATGCGGGAACGATGCATTAACCTCCATATCAGCAAAAATGTAGCGTGTAAAATTGGGGAGTGAATATCTTCCTCCGCCAGAGTATGAAAAATTTCCAATACGTACAGGTACATCCTTATGAGTAGCGTAAAGCACATTCATGAGATAATTTGGCGTCCCCATACTATATAACTGGCTGTTACCTTGAATGCCGTCATATTCTTTATATGAATAAGAGATCTCAGAAGCTATTTGTGTGTATAGGAGGTTTTCTGCAATAGTTTGAACGTGCCGGTACCAAGCATGTAAGAAAAATATATAAAATAAGAGACTCCAGAAGAGGAACATGTCTCGGAAGATAATTAAATAATCCGAGTAGAAAAACACTGCCAACAAATTATAGGCTAGAGTTATACCTAAGATCGGCAAGATTACTATCGCAAGTGTGTAGACGATATTCTTTTTCCATGCAGTCATCATGCATCGACCGAAATCGTTATAGTCAGCACTATTTGAATTAGACATAATTTATAGATTCATTTAAGCACGATGTGAGCGTCTGTAATCAATCTGTGGGGATAAGAAATAATCTTCCTATTTGCTTACTATGCTTGATACATAAATAGTGTAGACTTTGCTCAGCACAAGAGGTGTGACCCATGCACATTGAAAGACACGGTGAGGTCATTCCTCACCTAATCGAAAAAGGTCGCTTGCTTCGGGCAGGCGATGACCGACACAAATCATTCAGAACCCTCTTGCTCGGTCTTTCAGGACTGATGGGGGGCGTGTATGGAGCAGCACAATCGTGCGCTCTGGAGGACGCTGGGCTTTCGCAGGTGTTCGACACCGCAGTTGGTATCTCTACCGGCTTGCCGCCTCAGTTGTATCTTGTCGCAAACCAATCGAGAACGGTGCTCAGTATCTATTGCGAGGACTGCACGACTGAACACTTCATCGATCCCTCGAAGCGCATGAGTTCGAGCTTTGTTGCATCGGTCTTACGCGGCGAGATTGGATTGAAGGCACTGCATCAGCAGCGGGTACTCAATTCGCGGACTCGGATAATCGCCGGGCTAACCGATGCAGTCACGGGCAAAGGGGTGTTTATAGATGTTAAGGACGCCTTGCCAGACATGATCCAGGCCGTCCACGCCTCTATCGCAGTCCCGAAAAGCGTCGGTGCGCCGGTTCGCGTTGGCGACAGGCCCTGCCTCGACGGCATGGGAGCGTTTCCCTTTCCGATACGTAAAGTAATAGAGGAGTTCGATCCGACTGACGTCTTGATCCTGCCGAACGGGCCTGAACCTGAGCTGCCGCTCGGGCCACGAGCTGAAACGAGAGCCAAGGTCGCGCGCAGACGTGCCTCTGAATACCCGGAAGCGGTTCAGGCTGCTTTTGGGAGATATGAAGAGACGTTTGCCGAGGAGCTCACGTGGCTGCGGGAGACTCATCCCTGCAACTACGCGATACTCTGGAGCGACACGGAAACCGCTCTTGATCCATTCGAGCAGAACCCCGACGTCTTGTGTGCGGCAGCGCGCGAAGCGGAGGAGCACCTTGAAGGGGAGTTGGCGCAAGCCGCGAGCCTGGTCTCAGTATGAGACCAGGCTCTTTCTTTTTGCTTTCTTGCGCAACTTGTTTGCTTTTCTGACTAGCGCTTCTTGCCCACCTTCCTTCGAGAAACGATGAACACATTCGAGTACTTCTTCGGCGTGCGTGTCTTCTGGCCCTTGCCGGTTGGCTTGCCCCACATGCTCTTAGCACGGCGCAGCCCTCTGCCCTGGCGACCCTCACCACCGCCGTGTGGGTGATCAACCGGGTTCATAGCGGTACCACGCACGGTTGGGCGAATACCCTTCCAGCGTGAGCGACCTGCCTTTCCATAGTTTACGAGGCGCTGCTCTTCGTTGCTCACCGCACCAATAGAGGCGTAGCAGAGCTCTGAGACACGGCGGATTTCGCTTGAAGGAAGCTTGATCTGCGCGTAGCCAGCGTCATGCGCGACCACTTCTGCATAGTTTCCCGCAGAGCGCGCAAGGCGAGCACCTGCACCGAGCTTAAGCTCAATGTTGTAGATAAAGGTTCCGGAAGGAATCTTGCCGAGCGGCATGCGGTTGCCGGTCTTAATTGGAGCATCTTCACCGACGATGAACGTATCACCAACCTTCATTTCCTTCGTAGCGAGCACATAGCGGCGCTCACCATCAGCGTACACCACGCGCGCGATGAAACCGGTGCGGTATGGATCATACTCGATGGTCTCCACTTTCGCAGGAATGTTCTTCTTGTTGTATGCGAAATCAACATCGCGAAGGCGCTTCTTGTGGCCACCTCCCTGGTGACGCGTCGTGATGCGACCCTGGTTGTTGCGGCCAGCCTGGTTCTTCTTGGTACGAAGGAGGCTCTTCATTGGCTTGTCGCCAGAAAGCACGCCGCGATACGTCACGGTGGTCATCTGTCGTCGGCTTTTTGAAGTTGGTTTGTAGGTTTTCATACGTTTGTAATTAGCAGGCTTGCACTATGCAAACTGGATGGTCTCGCCTTTCTTAAGGTATACATAGGCCTTGTGGCGAGCAGCACGGGTACCGAAGCCGCGGCGGGTGCGAAGCGCCTTGCGCTTTGCCGGAAGGTTTACGACGCGCACCTGGCGAGGCGTTACCTTATAGATAGCTTCGATAGCTTCTGCGATCTCGGGCTTGGTAGCGCGTGCAGGAACTTCAAAGACATACACGCCGTTCTCAGTGCCGATGAGCGCTTTCTCAGAAAGCCATGGCGCCTTGATGATAAGGTGCTCGCGACCGTCTACGCGCTTCTTGGCTGCAGGCTTCTTGCTTGAAGCTGACTTTGTTGAAGACTTTACTGCTGCTTTTGGTTTGTCGTTAGAAAAAAGTGCCATATGCGTTTTGGTTATGCGGCTGCGCCTTTGTTAAGACGGCTCTTAAGCACCTCGACCGCTGCTGCAGGATTCTCAATCACGAGGAACTTCTTATCGAGAAGGTCCACGGTGTTAAGGTTGCGCACCTCTTCAGAAATAACGCTGCCGATGTTACGGAATGATTTCTCTGCTACCGTGTCCTTCTGGGAGAACGCCACCACCGCTGCGTTTGCGCGCTTGGTTGCAAGGCTTGGAGCGCCTGCTGCGTTTGCGAGCGCTACGAGCGTTGCTTTTGCCTCACGGGTCTTTGGCTCTGCGAAAGAAAGCTTGTCGACGAAGATCACCTCGCCATCGCGCATCTTCTTTGAAAGTACCGAGACGAGAGCCGCAACACGCATCTTCTTGTTGATCTTTACGGAATAGTCACGCTCTGCACGAGGACCATGGGTGATACCACCATGGCGCCAGATTGGAGAGCGGGTTGAACCATGACGAGCACGGCCAGTTCCCTTCTGCTTCCAAGGCTTCTTTCCACCGCCGGATACTTCACCGCGGAACTTAGTGTTTGCGACGGTTGGGCGAGCGTTTGCGCGCATGCCAGTATAGACCTGGTGTACGAGGTCTGCATTCCAAGGCATACCAAAGAGCTCTGCAGGGAGCGTGATAGTGCCTGCCTCGCCTCCGGTTGCGCTCCAGATCTTTGCCTCAAGTGAGATAGCTGCTGAATCAGTTACAGGAGCCTTCTTTACCGGCGCACGCTTTGCCGTTGCCTTTGCAGGAGCCTTCTTTGCTGCGGTTGTTTTAGGTGAGGTAGCCATACTTATTTCTTAGAATTAGGAGCCTTCGGCATTGAAACGATCTCCACGAGCGAGTTTGGTGCTCCAGGAATAGCGCCCGAAACGATGATCTCACCGCGGCCTGCATCAATGTGAAGGACCTTGAGGTTCTTCACGGTGATTCGGTCGCCACCCATGCGGCCACCCATGCGAAGACCTTTCGCAACACGGCCACCTGCGCGTCCACCACCACCGATAGAACCTGGCTCGCGCTCTGAGTGCTTCTGACCGTGCGTGCGGCGTCCACCATGGAAACCATGGCGCTTAACGACACCTGCAAAGCCACGACCCTTGCTGGTGCCAACCACATTCACGCCATCACCCACCTCAAATGTGTCGAGGGTGATCTGGCTTCCTACGGAAAGATCACCAAGCTCGCTTGGGTCCTCTGCGCGAAACTCCTTAAGTACCATAAAGCCTTTATCGGCACGCTGAGCCTTATTTACGCGCTCAGCCTTCTGGGGATTGAAACCAACCTGCACCGCAGCATAGCCATCCGTTTCCGGGGTTTTTACCTGGGTTACGACAACCGGACCCGCCGTGAGGACGGTTCCAGCCTGAACACGACCATCCTCCTGGAAGATCTGGGTCATGCGGCCTTTGCGGGCAAGGATGAATTTCATAAATAGGTAAGAAAAAATGCGCTCAATGGCGCAATCTCCGGGAGATTCCTACCATTGGTCCGACCGTCAGTCGTACGTAGCGTTGGATGCACTGTACACCATATGCTTTCTGTATGCAAATCTGCAGCAAAACCCTCCCTATCGGCTACAATATACAGATGCGAAAACTTCTCTCCCTCTCCCTCGGCCTCGTTGCAATAGTGCTCATCATTACTCTTTTCCTTATTTACACCAAAAAGCCTCAGGCAAACCTCGACTGGAATGACTATCAGGATCGCGTCTCTACCACCACTATTGCGTCCGACGGTACGGTTAGCATTTCAAACGTTCGCGACTGGACCTATGGAAGCTCCACGGTTCTTTCCAAAGACTGGACCTCTACACGAGAAAACGTCTCTGATCTCACCAGCGTATGGTTTTTGCTTGAGCCTTTTGCTTCATGGAATGCTATCGGTCACACGTTTCTCTCTTTTGAGTTTAAGGACGGCACAGTACTTTCCTTCTCCATCGAGGCCCGCATGACTAGGGAGCAGCAGTATTCTGCAGTACAGGGCCTCTTTAATTCCTATGAACTTTCCTATCAATGGGGCACCGAGCGCGATTTTATTACCCGTCGTCTCCTCTATCTTGATCACCCAGTATATCTTTTTAAACTTTCGCTTTCGCCCCAACAGCAAAAAGATGTTTTTATAAGTATGCTTGAAGAAACAAATACGCTTGCAGCTTCACCGCGCTTCTACAATACGCTAACCGCTAACTGCACTAATTTACTTGCTGAAAACATTAATGCTCATTATCCGCACACGCTTCCTTGGGATCCGTCCTGGTATCTCACCGGCTATTCTGACAAATACCTTATGAAGCAAGGATTTATCTCTGAAAAAAATAATTCCGTGGCACAAACGCAAGCAGCGGCAGCGCTTGAACCCTACAAAGCAGAGATTCTTCAGCTTGCTACCACTTCGCCACGTGACTTTAGCCGGCAGATTCGTGCTCTACAACCTAACCCAGGAGAATAGTGAGGCGAAGAAGGTAAGAATAGCTACCCAGAGGTGACTAAAGAAATTAATGAAGCCGACCGACACACCACTACCAGCAGCACTCGCAAGCTGGCTTAGCAAACCAGTACCGACTTTCGTGGATGCGGTACCAGGACGCGCAAATGCATACGCATTTGCGCTGTTCGCGCCCGTGCCACCTACATCAGAAAGTGAGAGTGACGCTCCAAGACCCGCAGCAGGTGTTCCGCTACGCGGAAGTACGGTATAGCTTGCGCTAAGCGGCGCGAAGCCTGTTAGATAGGTATGCATTGCTGAATCCATGACGTTATTAGTGCCATAGCTACCGTTTTTATTGTTTACCACAGCCTCAACTCCGCTAGTGGAAATGTAATCCAAATAATTCAAAATCAAATTATTCTGAAGAGTGATGCCGGTGGTATTGACGATCATCTGGTCAGCAATATTGTCTTGCACAGTAACATTGGTAGTGGTTGCACCCTGGTGCGTCGTTGCACCGATAACTAACCGTGTTTGATAATTGTCTGGGTTTCCCCCTACAGCATCATTTCCGCCAATAGTGCCATCATTGAGGACCGTGTTATGGGCAAAGGTGCCACCATGCACACTACTAAAGGCGAGACCATTCCAAAGGTTTGTGAGTACGACGTTATTTTCTACTTCTAGATTATTCCAATCCTCATCAAAGGCATCGATACCCTGGAAGCTGCTTTCATAGCCTCCAAGTGCAGGAAGGTTTGGGTTCGTTTGGCGTGCCACGAAATTATTGTCAATAATGATGTTTGAATAGGTCGTTGAAGTGCCACTGATGCGCCCAACCTGCCCTTGCATGCCATCATTATGGTTTCCATCGCCAAGGTCCTCGCTATCAGTGACGAGGTTATGGGTAATCGTTACGTTATTTGAGTCATAATCCAAGCCATCGTCACCAAATCCGTCGATCGTATTGTGATCAAAGAGCGTCTTATCAATACCAATATTCACCGCATTCGCTACCATTGAAACTACAGAATTAGTAACCGCAATACAGTTTGAGGTGCTGCTTGGGTCTCCTTTATCAAGCAATATGCCGCGATAGGAAGCTTTAGTCTGCCAATCAGAAAGGCTCCAGGTGGTAAGGGCGGTTGGGTCAGAGGTCACCGTGTCGCGATCAAAGATGATGTTATTGTTCCCGCCGAAGGTAGCGTTGTCTTGCAGCAGAACAAGTGTGTTATAGGCTGAGGTCTTGGTATTTTCTATAGTAAGATTTTCAAAAATCCATTTTGCTCCGGTTACACCCAGGTACGTGAGCACCGGAGAAGTGCCCGGTGCGCTAGCAATGGTAATGAAATCAGAATTTTCTAACCCTTGGATAGAAAGATCACCATAATTTCCATTTTCCAAGTAAATAGTATCTCCTGGGTGAATTGGGCCACTGGTATGCACAGCACTAACCGTACCGTTTCGGTACTGATTAGTAGCTACTTTAGTATTTATAACCGTCTGCAGAGTTTTCCAAGGATGCGCCTGCGAACCATCACCGGTTGAGTCATTTCCATTTACCGCATCGACGTAAAAAGCTGTTCCTGCAGAAGTTGAGGGCACGGCGCAGCCGCTATATACCGAAAAAGTACGGAACGTAGAGGGTGGTGAAGGAGGAGCGGGCGGTGCCGTAACCGTCAGTGTTGCGGATTGGGTAACCGAGCCGCCATCCCCGGTGCAGGTGAGCGTGTAGGTACCGCCCTGCGTAAGGTTACTCAGTGTTTGGGAGCCAGAAGTTTGTTGTGATCCAGTGAGACCACTAACGCCCGTACAAGCTGAGGCATTCGTCGTTGACCAAGTGAGCGTAGAGGAGCCGCCACTTGATACCGTAGCAGGATTAAGGGAAATAGTGAGCGTTGGTGCGGGCGTGACCGGCGCAGAAGATGAACCACTACTACTTCCACCACCTCCACCCCCATTCGAAACAACAGGTGCTATGGTAGTGCTAACACTTCCGCCGCCTCCCCCACTACTTCCAGTGCTTACCACTCCACTTGCAGATCCTTTCAGCAGCAGAGCGAGCTCCGATTCTAAAAGAGCGAGTTCTGCCTTAAGGGTAGCTATTAAGGTGGCGTTCCCCGTGGTATTTGACGAAGAAGGAGCAGAAGCGGCTGGCGGCCGAGTTGCAGAAGAGCCAGCGGGAAAAATCACAAGACTTTTTTGATTTAGGAGCGATAGAGTTTGAGGGCCAACATATCCCGTTGCGCTCAGGCCATTAGCTGCCTGAAAGGCACCGAGCGCTTTCTGAGTTTGCGAACCAAAATAACCGGTGGCGGTTGCGTGGAGATAGCCTTCGTCGATAAGAATAGTCTGAAGGTTAGTGACCTGCTGCCCTGCTGAGCCTAGTCCCATATAGCTCGAGAACATGGCAGCGTGAACAGGAAGTGCGGGGATACTAAAAACTAGTGCTGCAAAAAGGGAAAAGATAATCCGCTGAGAACCACGACTCATACCTCAAGTCTCCCACACTCTTCAGGAAAATAAAGAAATATGAAGGGGAAACGGCTTAGGAAACTTCTATTTGGAGAATTGCTGTGAGATCACTGAGAACTTTCTGAAGATCGTCCGAGGCTGTCTGGGTGTCTGTGGTAGCGGTAGCGTCTGTTATAGTGTCCGAAATGTCTGAAAGCGTAGCCTCAATGTAGCTCGTATCTATCCCTGCATCCTGATCTGCGGTGAGAGAAGACTGAATCTGGGCAATAATTGGCTGAAGACTTGAGGCCATACTCGTGACCTGGGCGGAAGATAAGGACGCGTCAGAGCCAGAAAGCTGGTCCTGAGTAGCGACTTGCGCATGCACAGGAGAAGTACCTAGGACGAGTATTCCTAGAACGAATCCTGTGGCGATAAACGTTTTTGGTGCGCTTTTCATAGTGTTCGCATAATACGGTATTGTGAATATATGTCAAGAAAACAAAAAACACCCTCTCGGGCGGTTTTTGTTTCTTAATTTTGAATCTTCTTAGACCATCTTCACGTCGATCGTGACGCCAGAAGGAAGGTTGAGGTTCGTGAGAGCTTCGATAACCTTGCCGGATGGGCTCATGATGTCGATGAGGCGCTTGTGGATGCGCATTTCGAACTGCTCGCGTGAGTCCTTGTCGATGAAGGTGGAGCGGTTCACGGTCCAGCGCTTGATTTCGGTAGGAAGCGGTACCGGGCCAACAATCTTTGCATCAAAGCGATTTGCTGTATCCATGATCTGCTTTACGGAGAGATCGAGGATCTTATGCTCATATGCGCGCACGCGAATGCGTAGCTTTGGCTCAGCAGCCGCTTCCTTAGAAGCTGCCTTCTTTGCCGGTGCTTTTTTTGTAGTGGTTTCTGCCATAGAACGTACTGGTGAGTATGCACTAAACCCTTTTAAAATGCAAGCTTATTTAAAGAAATAGGCGCGCCCTTGCGGACGCGCCCTGTAAGCCTAGATCGTAGCCGATCTCGCGCGGAGCCGAGGCAAAAGCATCAGGCCACCCAGCAAAAATCCTATTCCAAGTGGTAGTGACGCCAATACTATCTTCCAGAAACGCTCGTCTTTGGTGTTATTAATTGAGGCAATAATAAGTGAGTTGCCAAAAAGGCATAGGACTAAAAACAAGCATTCTGTAGTAGCAATCAATGGGAAGTGCCTATAGAACACTCCATATGCCCAACCCAAGAATGGAATCAATACGCTCATACACACGACACTAAACGAATTTTCAGGAAATAGCCAATGAAATACAAGAGCGGATACGTAGCCATAGCAGGTCATCATTACTACCACTCCGAACGCGAGGCTAAGGTCGAACGTAAAGAGATATGCAAAGGTGCCGACGATAAGCTGCAGAATCAGCAAATAGGTATTGAGTTTCCAACTTGCATACATTGTCTTTTCTCCTTTGTCGAATCTCGACAATTCCATTCTCAACATACGGTACCTCTAAAATAAAACAAGGCCGCGCAAAAGCGCGGCCTTGTTTTGGAATGCGATTTAATCGTGCTTACGCAACAATCTTCGTTACCACACCTGCACCAACCGTTCGGCCTCCTTCGCGGATAGCGAAGCGGGTGTTGTCCTCAAGCGCGATAGGCGCGGTGAGCTTCACCTTGAAGGTAACAGTGTCGCCTGGCATAACCATTTCCTTTCCTTCTGGAAGGGTCACTTCGCCGGTTACGTCCGTGGTGCGAACATAGAACTGAGGCTTGTAGCCTGAGAAGAATGGGGTGTGGCGACCTCCTTCGTCCTTGCCGAGGATGTATACCTCTGCTTCGAACTCAGTGTGCGGCTTCACAGAACCACTCTTGGAAAGCACCTGACCGCGGTGTACGTCTTCCTTCTTGGTACCGCGGAGGAGGATACCAGCGTTGTCGCCAGCCTGACCTTCCTGGAGCTGCTTGTTGAACATTTCGATACCGGTAACGGTGGTCTTCGTGGTGTCCTTGATACCAACGATTTCAACTTCTTCACCCACCTTTACGATACCGCGCTCGATGCGGCCGGTTACCACGGTTCCGCGACCTTCGATCGAGAAGATGTCCTCGATAGGCATAAGGAATGGCTTGTCGGTCTCACGAACAGGGTCTGGGAAGTATGAGTCCATCGTGTCGACGAGCTCCTTCACCTTAAGTGCCCACTGGTCGTCAGCGGAAGTCGCTTCAAGCGCCTTAAGGCCTGAACCCTTGATAACTGGCGTGTTTGCGCCGTCGAAGCCCTGCTTCGTAAGGAGGTCGCGCATTTCCTCTTCAACGAGGTCAACCATGTCCTGGTCATCAACCATGTCTACCTTGTTCAAGAAGACAATAAGGCGGGGCACACCAACCTGCTTTGCAAGAAGGATGTGCTCACGGGTCTGAGGCATTGCGCCGTCAGTCGCTGCAACTACGAGCACCGCGCCGTCCATCTGGGCAGCACCGGTGATCATGTTTTTGATGTAGTCGGCGTGACCTGGAGCGTCAATGTGAGCATAGTGACGGTTTGGCGTCTCGTACTCCGAGTGGTGGAGTGCGATCGTGATTCCACGAGCCTTTTCTTCAGGCGCGTTGTCGATAGAATCGACGTTTTCAACGCGTGCCCTATACCCCTTGTCCTTGTTAAGGTTGAGAACGTTAAGAATACCTGCGGTGAGCGTAGTCTTGCCGTGGTCAACGTGGCCGATGGTGCCCACGTTCATGTGCGGCTTGCTGCGATCGAAAGCTTCTGCTGCCATAGTGGTAAATATTAAGGATAAATAATGATAAGGATAAAAAACAATGCCGCTCTCGCGTTATAGCTAAAGGTACCGCGGGCTTAAAGAAAGGTCAAGCGTTTATGTACCTTTAATCGGCACTGTTAGTGGCCATGACCATGATCTCCACCACCTCCACCACCTGCAGCCTTTTTAGGCGCGGGTTTTGATCCACCTCCGCCACTTCCGCCTGCCGCCTTAGAGAGCTCTCCCCATAATACGTCTTTATATTTCCAAAAAGCATAAAGAAGTGAGCCTCCTAGCATCGCGACTCCGATAGCACCAGACCAGACTAACGCTCCTCCCCAAAAACCTGTAACAGGTAAGCCTACCGCGGCAAGAGAAGCTGGTATGAGTGGGCCCACAGGAGAAGCCATAATTATAGAGGTTACCGCCCACTCTCCTAAGCCAGCTGCAGCTATTGCACCACCTAATATCCCATAATCTTTGGCACTTAAAGCGTGCCCATGACCACCATGTCCATGACTTTCATGGCCATGTTTGCCATGGCCATGAGATCCTGTGTGAGTGTTTTTAGCATCATGGGCATCGTGTTTTTCGTAGGATTCTCCCTTTTGTTCTGCACCTTCTCGACCTTCTGCGATTTTGTCGAGCCTCTCCTTAATGTCTTTTACTTCTTTAGCTTTTATTGTTGCATCATGTAATTTTTCCTGATAAATGCGACTCGCTGCAATTGACCATCGCTCCAGTGGCTCATCAGCCAGGAGCGCAATAATTTCTTTTGGCGCTAAAATACGAGTTAAGTCACTCGCAATAGTCACCGCCTTATCCACTGTTTCACTATATTCCTTCACCATAATTTCCTCTGAAAGAGAGTTCCAGAGTGGATCATTACCTTGTAACTCACGCATTGCCTTAAGATAATCGTAAGGAGAACCATTATTTGGTTTTAGCAAAGGACGCAGACGTGAATTTAACCATGCAGGATCAGTCAGAGTTGCGAAGATTTCATCTTTAGCTCTCTCATACGCCCACTTATTTGATGAATTCATTAACTCAATTGCAGTTTCCTTTTTTTTGACTGGATCAGTTTCTCTTCTATATTTTCCGTTAAGTTCAAGTCGAACAATCTCCGTGTCCTTTTCGAACTCTTTTTGGAAAAGATCATTAATCACATGTTGTTGCTCATGTTCTAAAATAGTTTTTGCTTCGGGACTATCTTTGTTAATCACCGTAAAATAAACTCCGTCGGGGGATAGACTTTTAAAACCATTCACTTCAAAGACGTCTCGTCGGTACCCGCCATACAAGAGCTGCGCTGTTTCTTGATCGGTGTTGATAACAATATTCATGGGTCCTAGGACAACTTCAACGTTTTTACCCTGAGGTACTTCTACACCTGTTACAGAACGGACCAATTCTCTATCGTCGGATATTGAATTTCTCAGTTCTTTTGCCTTTTCTCGTGCATCTTTGTAATTAGTAAAAAGTCTAGTAACGACCTGGCGTTCTTCAGGAGAAAATCTATGTTTCTTCTCATACTCATCTAATTTTCTCAATAGTTCAGGAGTAGGAGCATCTGGATTGGAAAGTAAAATTTTCTCAACATCATTTCTATACGCTGCCATTGCTTCACGTTGTTCCTGCAAGGTTTTTTTAAATTCGGTAAGCGTCTTTCTGCGCTCAGCGCGCTCTTCAGTGGTTCCGCTTGGTAAGTCACGTATCGATTTAAGTCTTTGTTTTGCAATAAATGGCTCGGCTGAAGGCGCTTCGATAGCTACTGGAGGCGTAGTACTTGAGCGTCCATATGCCTCTAACCCTAAACGCAAACTTTCCCTTTCTGCATCAATCCTTGCTATCTCTCGTGAAATATCCTCATCCCTATACGAGGTATTTGTATAAGCAGCATCACGCAAATCGGCAGCAGGAAGTCTATTGGCTTTTTCACTTGTCGCTAAAGAAGTTCCTAAGGATTCTTTACTACTTATTGGAGCTTTCTCAACACTCATACTAGAAGTATAGCAGCCATAAAACAAAACAGACCCTGAACCTGGGCCTGTTTTGTTTAGTAACTACGAAGGTTTTTACTTCCTGCTTGCGATGATCTCATTCGCAACATTCTGCGGCACTACTTCGTAGTGGTCGAATTCCATAGTCATGGAGCCGCGGCCTTCCGTCATGGAGCGAAGCGTCGTGGTGTAGCCGAACATTTCAGAAAGCGGTACTTTCGCATGAATAGCCTTGTTCATACCACGGTCTTCCATGCCCTCGATAGAACCACGCTTTCCGGAGAGCGAGCCGGTGATGTCACCCATAAACTGCTCAGGAACCACCACTTCCACGTTCATAATAGGCTCAAGGATGACCGGCTTTGCCTTCTGGGCAGCTTCCTGGAAGGCCATAGATGCAGCGATCTTGAAGGCAATTTCAGAGGAGTCCACATCGTGGTATGAGCCGTCATAGAGGTCGATGGACACATCAACGATAGGATAGCCGGCGAGAATACCGCGGTGGAGCGACTCGCGCATACCTTTTTCAACCGCAGGGATGTATTCGCCAGGAATAGCACCTCCCTTAATGTTGTTGATGAACTCGAAGTTTGCTTCACGCGTCACATTCTTTGCCACCTTTGCTTCAGGATCAACTGGCTCAAGGTGCTTCATCTTAATCTTCACGTGACCATACTGACCTTTACCACCCGTCTGCTTGATGTACTTCCCTTCTGCGTCTGCACTGCCCATGATGGTCTCACGGTATGCCACCTGCGGCTTCCCAACGTTTGCACCCACGTTAAACTCGCGCTGCATGCGGTCCACAAGAATTTCGAGGTGAAGCTCACCCATACCTGAGATGATGGTCTCCATCGTTTCGTCATCAGTTGAAACCTTGAAGGTTGGGTCTTCATCAGATAGCTTCTTGAGGGCCATACCCATTTTCTCTTGGTCTGCCTTGGTCTTTGGTTCAATGCGGAGCGATACCACTGGCTCAGGGAATTTGATCTGCTCGAGGATGATAGGGTTTGCCTCATCGCAAAGCGTATGCGAGGTCTTGGTGTCCTTAAGGCCCACCATCGCTGCGATTTCTCCCGTGAAGACCTTTTCCACTTCCTCGCGCTTGTCTGCCTGAAGACGCACGATGCGACCAACACGTTCCTTAGTGCCAGAAGTACTGTTGTATACGTAGGAACCAGCCGTGACGGTACCGGCATAGACACGGAAGAATGTGAGTGCTCCCACGAATGGGTCGGTCTGGAGCTTGAAAGCAAGTGCGGTAAAAGGCTCATCATCAGAAGGCTTTCGCTCAATTTCCTCTTCAGTTTTTGGGTTAATACCGCGAACAGGAGGAAGGTCGAGCGGTGATGGGAGGTAATCCACCACCGCATCGAGCACGAGCTGCACGCCTTTGTTCTTAAGTGCTGAGCCGGTATAGACCGGGAAGATTTCATTCGCAATAACTGCCTTGCGAAGGATGCCCTTAAGCTCACCAATGCTTGGTTCATTACCTTCAAAGAAAGCTGCCATAGCTGCCTCATCATGCTCAACAATGCGCTCAACGAGCTCTGCACGGTATTTCTTCGCATCTTCTACGAGATGCGTTGGAATTTCACCTTCAACCACCTCTTCACCCATGTTTCCGGTGAAGGTGTATGCCTTCATTGCGAGAAGGTCTACGACACCTTCGAAGTCACCTTCCGCACCGATAGGGATCTGCATGCGCACTGCTTTCTTGGAGAGACGATCAAGAATAGACTTATAGGAATCCTCAAAAGAAGCGCCGGTGCGGTCGAGCTTATTAATGAAACAAACGCGCGGCACGCCAGCTTCGTCTGCATAACGCCAGTTGGTTTCTGACTGCGGCTCTACGCCCGCAACACCGTCGAACACCACGATTGCGCCGTCAAGCACGCGCATTGAACGCTTCACTTCCGCAGTGAAGTCGATGTGGCCTGGAGTGTCGATCACGTTGAAGCGGTACTTCTTAGAAACATCTTTCTTATCCGGCTCAAGTGATTTGGTCCAGAAGCAGGTGATAGCTGCAGCGGTGATAGTGATACCGCGCTCGCGCTCCTGTTCCATCCAGTCCGTCGTGGTCTCTCCCTCATGCACCTCGCCGATCTTGTGCTGGGAGCCGGTATAGAAAAGCACACGCTCAGACGTGGTGGTCTTGCCCGCGTCCACATGGGCCACGATGCCGAAATTGCGCACTTTCTCGAGAGGATAATCACGGTTCATACACGAATAAATGGGTTATTGGCAAAGCCAAGGGATTATTAATAGCCAAACAGGTCGTAAAATAAAAAACGCTCCTGCGCTGTTACTCATAGAATACTGAAAACTGAGCTAAAAGGCAAGAAAAGTCCCCTCGCACGCGGTGCGAGGGGCTCAGTATGAGGTGAATTTCAGACCGGCGAACGAGGCTTTCTTCCGCCACCACGGGAGGCACTCCCTCCCTTCCGGCCTGCTTCAGCAGCCAGATCGTGATTCTGTGAGAAGCTTCGCTTCTCGGAGGGCACCGAGGATCCACCACGGCGGGCAATCTCACGCCGCTTATCAGGATCCATTGCGGCGAACCCCCGACGGCTCTTGCGATAAGTCTTTTCTGCATCAGTACTCACAACCAAACTCCACTACTAAGGTACGCACCCTACAGCCAAGGGCCTTACCACCTTAGCAAGAATAAGGAAAAGCCGCTATGAAGCGGCTTTTCCTTAAAAACAATAAAGGGAACTAGTGAGTTGCTGCGCTTCCAGTCGAGCCAGTAGTTGCTGGGGCTGATGCTGCACTCTGCTCAATCTGCTGCATTTCCTGTTCAGTCATTGCGCTGCTTGATTGAGACTTTAGGGTCTCATAGCTGCCAATAATGTTAAGGAGTACCCATGCCACCACAAAGAAGGCTAGCCCTGCGCCTGCAAAGAAAATACCGAGAGAAACTGGTGATTTCCAGTCAGACTGCCACTTTTTTCCTCCTATTTTTATTTCTTCCATATCCTATATATATAAATTGAGTAAGTGCCTTCATTATACTCCTTCTTAATAAAAAGCGAGCCCGCGCACGCGCAGGCTCAAAGAAGGTTCATTGGGTTAGGAAATCAACGTCAGGCGCTCAGTTAAGGAGAGCCGGTCAAGCACTTCCTGCGGCGAAAGCTCACGCCGTTCAGCAGATGCTGGATAATCGCAGTCACTTGTGCCGTCGATTTCTTCGACGTGAGACTGTTCCCCTGACTTTTGATTTTCTTGATCGGTCATCACGTCCTCAAACACGGTGAAAAGAAATAAGGACCCAAGGTCCTTATTATTTATAACGCACTACCTCGGCAATTCGTTGCAAAAGCCTAGGCTAAATGGGGAGAAACTACCACGCAAAGTGCGCGAACGCCTTGTTGCTCTCTGCCATGCGGTGCATGTCTTCCTTTTTCTTGATTGCTTCGCCTTCGTTCTTTGCGGCAAGGAGAATCTGCTCTGCGAGCTTTTCAGCCATAGGCTTTCCCTTTTTGTTGCGTGCAGCATTAATGAGCCAGCGGTATGCGAGAGAAATGCGGCGCTGCTGGGGAACTTCGCGCGGAACCTGGTAGTTTGCACCACCGACGCGGCGTGAGCGCACTTCCATCAAAGGAGCCACGTTGCGGATAGCCGTTTCAAACGTTTCAAGAGGATCTGGCTCACCTTCGCTCTTTTTAAGGAGGTCGAGAGCATCATAGACCACCTTTCGGGCAGTATCTTTCTTGCCATCAAGCATTACCGTGTTGATGAAGCGAGAAATAGCCTCTGAGTTGTAGACGAGGTCTGGTCGGCGTACTGGCTTGTTTTTTATTGGGCGTCGCATAGGAATTACGTATTAAAACTATGATTTAGGGCGCTTTGCACCATAGCGTGAGCGTGAGCGGCGGCGCTTATCAAGACCTGCGGTGTCGAGGCGACCACGCACGATCGTGTACTGCACACCAATGTCCTTCACACGGCCGCCGCGGAGCATAACCACGGAGTGTTCCTGGAGGTTGTGGCCTTCACCGGGGATGTAGGCGGTCACTTCCATGCCGTTCGTGAGGCGAACACGGGCAATCTTTCGGATAGCTGAGTTTGGCTTGCGGGGAGTCTTGGTGGTCACTTTCGTGCAAACACCACGCTTAAAAGGAGATGGGTAGAAGGTAGGGCGGTTCTTAAGTGCATTAAAGCCACGAGAAAGAGCCACGACTTTCGTCTTGGTTGACTTGTCCTTGCGGCGCTTTTTGGTGAGCTGGTTGATTGTTGCCATGCGACTTAAAAACTCTCCCTCGGAGAGCTAGGGAAACTATATAAGAAAGCATAAATAAATGCAAATATGCCGAGGAAATTCAGGATGAAACGCTTCGAAGGAAAGTCAAAAACTCAGCAGAACTTTAGAACTTCTTGAGCGTTTCTTGATAGCCCATTTCCTACCCTGAAGGTATGGAAACCAACAAAATCGTTCAAAAAGGGCTCGTGCATACAATATTATATGTAATTTTATCCATTCCTGTGTCCCTTCTCGCATTTTCTGGAATCGCTCATGCGCAGGATATAACTTTTGGCGGACCAGCTCCCGATGTGTTCTTAAGCCAGCAAAACCTAGTCTTTACCGCTTCGACAAGCCAATCAGGCACTGTAAACTCATTCACACCTATATTAGATACCTCCAGCAGTACAGGATCACTCGCAAAACCCTTCATTATTTCGTATCAAGTAAGTAATATGGCAGATTGGCCTAATCACGCTGTTTCAGCTGCCATAAACAGCCAACTTTTTAACGAAACGCTTGTCGAACAGCAGCTGTATCTGGGCTTATGGGAAGGCACACCATTTTCGAGCACTACTACGCTCATCAAAAGCTGGAACATCAGCGGAAAGCCTATAGGACAAGTGTCGGTTTCCCTTCCCGAAGCAGGAAATTACTTCCTGGCAGCCTACCTTCCTGACGGTTTCTATGTAGATCCGCAGACAATGTGCCCAAATGATCCAGACTGGCAGGAAGACTGCGCACCACCGTACACCCTTGAGCAGGTAGAAGGCTTTTTTGCCACACCGCTCGATGCCCCAGACTATTATGATTATAAGCCTGATGCATATGGCGGCCTCCGGTTTAGCATAACGGGCACCGCAGCTCCAGTGTTTAAGTCATCAAATGTCCTCTTTCTTCCGGGAATAGAAGGGAGCCGCTTATATATGAGGAATGCAAAGGGCGCGGAACAAACATTGTGGGAGCCACAATTCCTTTCCGGTCTGAATAACCTAACCATGAATGCCGACGGCTCGACGAGCCAGCAGCAGGTATATACACGTGACCTTGTCGACTATGTATACGGGCAAAAAGCACTTGGTGATGTATATGGACCCTTTGAAAGTTTTCTCAATGGTCTAGTGAACGCCGGCTCCATTACGAAATGGCAGGCCTATCCCTATGACTGGCGGCAGGATGTAGAGAGCGTTGTGCAGAATGGCACGCTCGTGGGGCAACCGACGGGTAGCTTTAGCCGAAGTTATTTGGAGAACGTGGTGCAGGCACTTGCTTCGTCTTCACCGAGCGGAAAGGTAAGCATCATCGCGCACTCAAATGGTGGCCTGCTGGCGAAAGCACTCACGCGATATCTCGCGAAAAAAGGAGAAGCAAATTTAGTTGACCGGGTGATCTTCGTGGGCTCGCCGCAATATGGCACACCTCTCACCGTCGGTTCACTTCTTAATGGTGATGGTCAAACTGATGCAACGGGTGGGCTCGTTATGTATGGCGGCAATGTGCGACAGGTAGCCGCAACACTCCCTGGCATGTATGGACTTCTTCCATCGGCACAATACTTCGCGCACGATGCCGATCATCCGGTTCTCTTTCCGGGAGATCCTGCCACCGACCTCTTCGCCAAAAATTATGGGCCCTCGATCTCTTCCCTCTCACAACTTTCTTCCTTTCTCACTGACTCGTTCGGACTCCATGCGAAGTTCCCGGCGAGTGATGAACGGACTCCACAAGTTCTTTCGAACGCGCTTCTCTCCGAAGAAGCCTCCACGCATACTGAGCTTGATGCATGGGAAGCTCCACAAGGAATCTCCACTTATGCGATAAGTGGATGGGGTAACCTCACTCCCTATCAGTATAGCTACACAGCCGCACCTTCAAAACAACTCTCTTGTTTTCGTTCAGGAACGCTTGGCATCTCGTGCGCGTATGGAGTGCAGGTTACCCACGTGGTGAAAAATACCGAGAGCGGTGATAACACCGTCGTGTCGACGAGCGCGGTCGCTAATGACATGCAGCAGGAATACTTCAATGCAAAAAGTTTTGCAGTGGATAAGAAAGGAAAGATTGGTCATGGTAATCTCACCTCCGCGCAGCCGATCCAATCCTATTTGCAAAATGTTCTCACTAACGGAAACACTTCGCAGACACCATACCTCTCGAGTACTTCGCCAACCGGAGGACTGAATCCACTCACGGTCGTGAGTGTGCACTCTCCCGTCAATCTCATCGCAACGGATGCAGACGGAAACCAAACCGGCATCTTCCCTGTCGACGGCAAGCCTGGAATTTTTATTGAGAAAGAAAACATTGCGGGAAGCTCTCTGCAAATTCTTGATGACGAAAAATATCTCTACCTGCCGAGCACGGCATCGTATTCGGTTTCGCTTCAAGGCTATGACAATGGACTCACTACTATCGACTTCGGCACGGTTGATGCACAAGGTGTGATCCATGCTGCGGAAGAATTTTCGAGCGTGCCCACAACGGCGAGCACTTCAGCTCAATTCACTCTCAGTGCACCTGCTTCTGCCTCAAGCTCTTCGTCCCCTTTCCCTTCCACTATCCAAGTTGATGTATTCGGGACAGGATCGACGAGCTCTGTTACCGCAGGAGCAAGTACAACACCACAAAAAAGTTTGAGCTCCCTCTTCTCCTTACTTGAGCATATTGCGCTTACCCATCACTTAAATAAGAATGCGGTCGAAGCGGAATTCTCCCGCCTTCAAAAGATGCCTGCACCAGCTGCCGGAAAAGAAATAGATGCAGTGGAGAAGCAGGTGGAGGGGCTCATGCAAAAAGAGCCGGGCTCTTCGGAAGAACTGCTGATCATTGAGCTGCTTGAGGAGGTTCGGCAAGATCTTACCCAAAAATAATTTCTGCAGAGAAGGCGTGAAACTAAGTGTATAGGCCATTCCACGCTAATGGGGTAGAAGAGGGTTCATCCGACATTCCTAAAAAATGCAATGTGTAGACCACTTGTAGGTGCAACGAGTGGTCTACCGTTGCGAATTGGTGAAAAAGAGTTTTCTAGAGCAGTACGTCTATACAATCAGCTCGTGGAACTTTTTACGAAGCTTCATGAAGCCACCTTAAGGCGCTGCTAGTTCAGAAATTTCCTGGAGCAAGGTAGGGTCGGTTATGCGTTCAAAGCGCGGCACATGCACACCATTCATAGTGACCGTCTCCATAAACATCGAGAGAGGTCGGGAGAAAAAGTGTGCCTCACCGATAAAGTCATTCTTGTAGAGTGGCCGGTATATGACACTCAATTCTTCGGTCTCCGTATGCTTCGCGACACCAACCACTTCGTACACATAATTCAGCGGCGTCCCCTCTGGGTCATGCTTAAAGTGTTTGTAGTAGCCAGGCTTAGGGTACGAAGAATTTTCAGAGTGCATATTTTGCTTGTGAAAATTTTGTCGCTGACTTTCCTGAGGACTACACTCCCGTTAGGATATGGAAAAGGTATTGAATAAAAATATAGAACGGGGTCGAGAAGAGATAGACGAATACAAAAAGTATGATAAAGCGCGTGAGCAGATTGCTTCCGTAGATGCGCTGCTCCCATGCGCGGAATGCCATCGATGCGCGCGGAGGAAGAATGCCGCGAAGCACCGTGTACCCATCGAGTGGTGGAATAGGAATAAGATTAAAAAAGCCGAGCGACAAATTCACGAGTGCAATCATCGACGCAAGCGTACCGAAAAGTATGTCGCCTTGCATGAGTGCGACACGGGTGATGAGCGCAAAAAGAAGCGCGAGGACGAGATTAGTTGCGACGCCCGCAATGCCGACGATCGCTTCACCCCAACGCTGGTTCCGCAAATTGTACGGGTTGTAGGGAACAGGTTTCGCCCACCCAAAGAGCACGCCGGCATTCCCGAGCACGAGAATCGCCGGCACGAGAATAGAGCCAAAGAGGTCGATATGGGCGAGAGGATTTAGAGTGAGACGGCCCTGATTTTTGGCGGTAGGGTCCCCGAGCATAAAGGCCGCGTATCCGTGCGCCACCTCGTGCATGATGATGGAAAGTATGAGTATGACGATGACAAAAATGCTGAGGGAGGGGTCGGAAGCCATGGTGTTGCTTAAATTGGTATGCCTATGCTACCATGCTACAACTATGCCAAGAAGCTGTGCAATCACCGGAAAGACAACCCAAGTAGGCGGACGGTACTCAAACCGTACGCGTGCTACGCAGTTCAATCCAACCGGGAAAGTACGCCGCAAGGCCAACCTCCAGAAGCGCCGTGTATTCGTACCGGAGCTGAATAAGACGATCCTTGTCGACATGTCCATCAAGGGCTACCGCCACGTAAAGAAGAACGGCGCATACGCGACACTCAAGAAAGCAGGAGTAGTGAAGTAAGTCAGCGAAGTAAAACGAAAAAATCCGGCGAATCCATTCAGGGCGCCGGATTTTTTGTTTCAATTTCCTTCCTGCTACAAGACTATAATCCTTCCGAGTGTTCAGTTATCTTTTCACCATCGCTTATGAAGTCGAGCGTGCCGGAGTCTTCCGTCATATAGATAGTCGCGCCTTCAGCTTTAATGCGGTCAAGTGTCGCCGGAGCGGGATGCCCGTAGCGATTATTCTTTCCGACAG
Source organism: Candidatus Kaiserbacteria bacterium (assembly GCA_029288835.1). Lineage (GTDB taxonomy): Bacteria > Patescibacteriota > Minisyncoccia > Phycocordibacterales > Phycocordibacteraceae > C7867-001. Next base: position 41,486 of record JARIGN010000032.1, on the reverse strand, counting down.
AAATTGCCGCCACGGACGGATGGAGCGCAGCAAGCCACGCACTTCCCGTGGAATACTTCGAGCCATGATGCCCCACTTTTAATACATCCGTTGGCAGTTCCCCGTCTTTAGCATCGAGCTGCACGAGCCAATTTTCGACATTAGTGGGCAGGTCACCGGTAAGCATGAAAGACGTCTTTCCATACACCAGATGCATGGTGATGGAGCCGTCGTTGGTGACGGTCTCCTGTGAGAGGTCACGGTCAGGATGCAGGACATCAGCATACGCCCCTCCCCCGAGATCGATCCTCATCCCACGCCTTGCCGTTATCTTTTGCAACGCATGGCTACTCTCAAGAGCACTTGCCTCCTGGTCTACCGCGAGAAAGGTCTTCGTGGAGTCAGGGATGCCAGGCGTCATGAATTGCGAAACAGTATATTTTTGGAGCACATACTCAAAACCAGTGATATGGTCTGCATCGGGATGCGTTTCCACAACCATATCAAGATGATGGTTTAACGGGCCAAGCTCTTCCGCGAGCCTATCAAGCACCGTGTCCCCCGGACCAGCATCCACAAGCATGGTCTTTCCGGTGGGTCCTTGGATGAGAATAGAGTCGCCCTGTCCGATATTGAGCACGGAGACTTTTAGCACTCCTGAAGCATGGGCAAATCTTGTGCCATAGAGATACTCAAGCGCGATTCTTCCATACAGAAATAGGACAAGTAAAACGAGACCGCCAATGGCAACGTACGAAAATATCTTATAAAATGAACGGGGCACCAAGGATGTGGTAGGCAGCATCCAGCTATCATGCCATACTGAGATAAAGTAATTATTAACAGAACATACAATTTTTATGATGTATTCACCCCGCACCTTCGCCATCCCTGAACTTAAGGGAATTTCCCAAAAGCAGATCGACGTACACCTCGCCCTCTACGAGGGCTACATCAAACATGCAAATCTCATTATGGATAAGATTGAGGAGCTCCGCTCGCAAGACGCCGAGGGCAACGCCTACCTCATGGCGGAACTTCGCCGCCGCTTCAATTTCGAATTCGACGGCATGCGCATGCACGAATATTACTTCGAGCAGCTTGAGAATGGCTCGCTTCGCCCCCAGGCAGAGAGCCCACTTATGGACGCTGCCGTTGACCGCTATGGTAGCTGGGACAATTTCATTGCACACATAAAAGAGGTATGCGGTACCCGCGGCGTGGGATGGACCATCGTTTACTATGACCCTGCGGCACGAAAGCTCCATACGGCGTGGATCACCGACCAGGAAGTTGGACAGCTCGCTGGCCTCCCGATCATACTGGCTATCGACATGTGGGAACATGCCTTCATGGTGGACTATATGCCTGCAGAAAAGAAAAACTATGTCGAGGCGTTTTTGGAAAACGTAAACTGGGAAGTAATCGAGAAGCGTTTCTTGAGCGAAGTGGTGTAGATTTCTTTTCGACGAAGACGTGCGAAAAGCACGATGAGGAAGAGGTACATCAGCACGACATACGCAAAAGAAAAGTCAGGAACCGAGAGCGCTGCATACGGAAGTGATGCGGCGCTTTTTGCTATGAAGGAGAGGTAGCTGAGTGTGTAGTATGCGGGAAGGCCCGCGAGCGAAGCGAGCGGGGAGACTTGAGTAAGCGAAGCTATTGGTGGAAGAAAGATACCAGCGATACCTGCAGCAAAAGAAGAAACCATCGCGAGCGGCACGAGCCACATGGTGAGGATATTTGCAGGAATGGCCCAGAGCTCCAAGCTGCCTGTTTGCCAGAGCACGAGCGGGAGGCATGCGAGCTGCGCAACGGTACTCACTGCCACCACTTCACGTATATGTTTTGAGTGTATCCAAAGTAGCCGAGACTCCAGAATCGGTACCCCCAGAAGTATTGCGGGAGTCACTAGAATGGAAAGCTGAAACCCAAAATCATAGACGAGCAAAAAAGGATTCCACAAAAGCATGCCAGCCACTACGACACTAAGCGCACGGAGCGCGTCATAGGTGCGGTGCGTAGCTCGTGCATAGAGTGAGAGCCCAGCCATGAGCGCGCCGCGAAGCGAAGGTGCACTTGCTCCCGTTGCAAAGATGATTGCCGCGACACCACCAACGATACAAAAATATTGGAAGCGTCGCGGCAAGAAACTTGTTACTGCTTTAATACTCGAAGCAATGAGCGTGACATGGTATCCGGAGAGCACGACAATCCAAAGCATCCCGGAAAGCTCAAGTGCCGCAAGAGTAGCTTCTGGAATCTGGTGCTGGTTCCCCGTGAGAATGCCGGTTGCCAGTTTTGCGAGCGCATTAGGGAGCGCTCGACCAAGGCCTGCAATAAAAATATGTTTGATATCGAAAAGCGTGTCAACAACATGAGTAAGAAATCCATGCGGTTGCTGCACCTCTAAAAGACTCGCCTGCGGCACCGTCGCAAAGATCTGTTTTTGCGCGAGGTATGTGTCATAGCGAAAGAGGCGGCCCGTATCGGTGGTGAAAGGTGCAGGTGCGGTGAGCGTTCCCGCAAGTAATACTTCTTCGCCATATTCAAAATGCTGAAAGAGCGGCGCAAAAACGAGCAGCCGAGTTTGCGCTCCGCCCTTCCTCACTAGGACCACAAGTTGCTGATTCTTTGCGCGAATGTCTGGATCCGCGACGATTACTCCCTCAAGGGAAACAGGCTGCGAAAGAAGTGAGGTAAACTCTGGCGGTAGAACGTGTGGCTCATGCTCTGCACGAAGTGAACCTACACAAAAGCAAAAAGAAGCAATGCCGGTCGCTAAAAATAACACACGGGCATTGCTATATTTCTCACAAACACATCCGAGCATCCCTGCGAGTATTCCCACACCAACACACAAGAATATCTCTCTCAAAGTAAGTGCCTGTCCTATCGTGCCTAAAACAACTCCAAACAAGAAGGTACCTATACCGACAAAAAACCTTTTTCCTCGCAGGCAAGAGAGCATCCTCCCATCCTACGAATTTGCACATCAAATTTTCCTCAAGAAGTTTTAAAATTTTGCTGAGTTTTGACAAAACATAATACTTATTATATAAATCGAGAGAACTACTGAACATTACTTGGAGATACCGGTGGTGCCAACAAAATCCCGAGTGAGTCAAAGCATAACGGGAGCTCGCGCAGTTGTGATACGTGTAACTCACTTTCTGAAGCATGCAGGCAAGAACAGTCTGCCGCCCCAAGAGCTGCCAAAGCTCATTCTAATTCTGAACATGCCACCCTCGCTACCCAAGAAAGTGCGGAAGCACAACCTGACCCATCGTTCTCGCGCACGCCGACTTGTCAGAAGATATGCTCGTTTATACTAATTCATACTCTCAAGCTAGGATTTCGGTCCTAGCTTTTTCTTTTCATAATTCTCCTATCGCCCCATCCCCTTATCCATCGCTTTGTTTGCTAGCGCATCTGCTTCCTTGTTATGTTCGCGATACACATGCGCGAAACTTACGCTCTTAAATTTCCGGCGCATCTCGTTTACCCGCGCGGCGAGTGGCTGCAGGTTTAGATGCTTAATGCGGTACTCCCCATTCATCTGCTTCACGACGAGCATACTGTCCATCTTCACCACCACGCTCGCTGAAGCACTTCCTTCACTTCCAAGCTTGTCATACAGGGCCTCGAGTGCAGAAAGTATGCCGGTATATTCCGCTACGTTATTGGTATTGATGCCGATGTATTCTGATATTTTCGCGACTACCTTTCCTTCTTGATCGCGCACTATCGCACCAGCGCCTGCCGGGCCAGGATTACCTCGCGAGCCACCATCAGCGAAAATCGTAAATTCCATTCCAGAAGTATACGCTATACTTTGACCATGCAGAACAAAGAGCTCGCCCAAGAAATACTCCGAAGGGTTGCTGAAGAGCAGAAAGTGCGTGAGGCACAGGTGGCAGGCAAAGCGAAGCGCACTGACTATAAAAAGCTCGACCGGAAAAATAGCGCCTGGTTGAAAAAAGTATTTACAGAGTATGGCTGGCCAACCCATACGCTGATTGGCAAAAAGGCGGCAGAAGGAATGTGTCTCATGATCCGCCATGCAGACCATGACCTATCCTTTCAAAAGGATGCCCTTTCCCTTCTTAAACGTGCCTACAAGAAAAATCCAAAGGAAGTTCCTCTCCAAGAGATTGCCTATATTACTGACCGCATTCTATCGAATGAAGGCAAGCCGCTTTTGTTTGGTACGCTCTATGACACTGAAGGTAGTACCGTTACCGTTCGTCGTATTCGAGATGCAAAAAATGTCGACAAGCGCCGAAAGGAGTTTGGTATTAAGACCACCGTTGAAGGAAGGCGGCGCGCACTCTCACGTGAATTAAAAAGACTTGGTGCGAAATAATTTATATGCCAGGGGCAGGTACAGGAATCTCTTCTGGGGTAGCTGAAAAACGAACTCCTGGAAAAACTCTCGGCACCATATTCCAAACGGCACAACTCAACCCAAGAAGAAGCAGTGGCACGAGTGCAAGGAAAATTCTTTTCATGAACGAAGTCTTTGCGGGCAAAAGACTTTCAAACCCGAACACCACCCCTATCGCGATAAGCACTATACCTATATAGGATGCTGTGGTCAGATTTCCAACATAGTAGTCACAGCCAAATGCTCCCCAGCAAAAACTTTCTTGCACCATACTATTTGCGGTAAAAATTCCATATCCAAATACCACAAGCAAGATGCAGGGCAAAGTGAGCGTTATGAACCTCCTGCTTTTTAAATTCATAAAGATATAGTACCACCTCTCTTTGTCCTCATTACCCTATCGAAATAAGGCGCAAGCGCACTGGCTGGCCGCGTGAAAAGGTGTCGCGCTCGAGCGTCACAAGGAGCGTCCTCGTCTCGCCTTCTTTAAGCTCGGAGCAAATAGACCCAAGCTCGCGTTTTGCATAAAAGGCGATTCCTTCAATTGATGTGCTTGAAAAAGAATACTCGAGACTATCTGCATTGCTCGGCACGATGCGCAAACGCAAATGCTCACCACTCTTTCCAAACCATGCTACTTTTTCAAGCGTGACATTTCGCATAACAAACGTTGGCTTTGGATTCCCCATACCAAATGGCGCAAGCTTATCGAGCGTATGGAGAAACTTTACCGTTGCTGCATGAATGGCAAGCTCGCCATCGGCACGTTCATCCTCTTCAAACACCGCGAACTCCATTGAGGCATACGCAGCATTTAGCCGTTCCTCAAGCGAATGAATCGCTTCTTCCTGCACGGAAAAGCCCCCGGATGCTTTGTGACCGCCAAACTCTATAAAGGTATTTGCTGGCGCAGCCTGCATAAGTTTCAAAAGGTTTACGTCGGGGCGGCCGGCACGGCATGAGCCTTTCAGAGTATTGCTTCCCTCTCTTCCCCACAGAAAGACTGGCCGCTGATATTCCTCAGACACGCTATTGCACACGAGACCCAAAAGCCCTGGACGCCACTCGGGGTCACCCATGACGATGACGTCGGGAATTGCCTCGCCGAGCATTTTCTTTTCTTCGAGACGTTCGTGCACGCGCTTCGTGACCGCCGCGCTGGAAGCGCGGCGGCTCCTGTTCGTTGCCTCGAGTTTCTTCGCAAGCATGTCTGCTTCATCCTCGTCCGTTGTCGTGAAAAGTTTGAACGCATCAATTGCATCCCCCATGCGCGAAGCCGCGTTCACGCGCGGCGCAAGCATGAAGGCTACATCGTCTTCCGTGAGAGACTTTTGATCAACGCGCGCTGCTTTGCAAAGTTTCTGCAAACCTATGCGCGGACTCTTCCGCATCACGAGCAAACCATACTTTGCAATGATGCGATTCTCTCCCGTGAGCGGCACCATGTCGGCGATCGTTGCGAGCCCTGCCATATCAAGCAACCACTTTTCCCATCCTTCCTTTATGAGCTCGCGGCCTTTAAATGCCGGAGCTTCTTCGCTATCCTCATCCTTCGCAGAGCTAGGAAGCACGAGCATTGCACAAACCAGTTTCCAGGCAAGGCCGCCACCGCAAAAATCTTTGTATGGGTACGTTTCTCCCTCCTGCTTTGGGTCCACTATTGCATACGCTTCCGGTAACTCTTCCCCCACGAGGTGATGGTCGGTGATAATGACCTCGATACCAAGTGAGTTCGCATGCTTTACGCACGCAGCATCAGCAATGCCGCAATCGACGGTGATGATGAGCGTCACGCCATCAGCATGCAGTTTGTCGATCCCTTCTTTGTTGAGGCCAAACCCCTCATGGTGGCGATGCGGGATATAGTTACAGAAATTTGCCTCAACCTTTTTAAAAAAATCATGGAGCACGACGCCACCGGGAATGCCGTCGCAGTCATAGTCACTCCACACCGCAATGCGTTCCCCTGCGTTCAGTGCGGCAGCGATGCGCTTTGACGCCTTTTCCATGTCTTTAATCTCGAGTGGGTTCCCAAGATGTGCTTCATAGGAAGGAGAAAGGAATGCCTGCGCTTCCTCAGCATTGGTTACTCCACGGCGCGCGAGGAGCGCAGCTACAAGATCATCATATTCGCGAAGTTCTTCGCGAATTTTCTCATCCAGTGAATCAAATAGCGGAAACATGTAGGTATTGATTGTACCAAAGATGCCGCAAGGGTCCCAATCTCCGAGTAAAAGGCTATACTACAGATATGAGTGAAAAGTTTCCGTCAAAAGAAGGCATGCGTGAAATTTCTCGAGAAGATGTGGTTGCGGCCTTGCGTGAGAATCCAGAAAATCTTTCTTTCTTTAATCTTTACATAAAAAGAAAGGAGGGTGAGTTAAAGACGAGTAAGGATACACTCTTAGTAAATATGGAGATTGCTGAAATCTACCGTGATGCTGGCCTCCTGAAGGCGGCGCAGGAAGCATTTACTGATGCTGCTGCTCAAGCCTGGAATGAATATGAAGACGAGATATATCAGAACATCATTGCAGAGTTAGACAAACTCAAATCAAAGATTTTGTAGTTTGTTGTTATAGTTGAGGTACATGGACCAGCCTACTCCTCTTCAGCTCAAGGTCGGCACTATTTTACTCACGCTGCTCATAACCTATTGGGCATACCAGCTGCTCTTTTTTCCGATGCCGTACATATTCCTCGACTATGTTAATTTCGTGACGCACGAAACAGGAGGGGTGCTCTTTATTTTCTTCAACCATTTCTTTTTTCTCATTGGACAAAACGTCTATCAAAATCTTTTGCCGCTTTTGTTCTTTATCTATTTCCTTAAGAAACGTGCAACCGCTTCGAGTGCCTTTTCTTTCTTTTGGTTCGGTGACAACCTCTTGCAGACGGGCATCTACATGAAAGACGCGACGGTTATGATGCTTCCTATCACTTCGATCTGGGGCAGTGACGATGGTAGCGGAAGCGGCCATGACTGGCACTACATTTTTTCACAAACACACCTGCTCCCCTACGACCTACTCATCGGTGGATTTTTCTTTGCACTTGGCGCAGTCTGCATTATCGCGAGTGTTATCTACCTTTGGTATCTCAGCTGGCAACGAGTTGCAGAGAACGGCATAAAGAATCTGGTATCATAGCCGCATGACCGAGGAAACTATTTTCACGAAAATAATCAAGCGGGAAATTCCTGCACAGATAGTGTATGAGGATGAGCATACGCTTGCCTTTCTTGATATTGCGCCCAATTCGCCGGGTCACACGCTCGTCATTCCGAAAAAACCGTTTGTAAACATTTTCGATATTGACCAGGAGACATTCGCACAAACCATGAAAACCGTGCGGAAGATTGCACCAGCAGTGCGCGATGCGGTGGGTGCGCAAGGCGTGCACATTAATTCAAACCACGGAGAAGCTGCAGGCCAGGAGGTACCACACCTGCACTTTCACATTATTCCCCGCCACGACCGCGGCGAGTTTCAGTTTTGGCCAAAGATCGAATATGCGCCAGGGCAGGCAAATGAAATAGCGGAGAAGATTCGCGCAACGCTCTCGGCTGAATAAAAGTCATACTTTCTTTATCTCCCTATGATAGAGTTCCGCAGCTATGCCTGCGAAACTTTCTCGAGAATTTTATAATACACTTCCTAATCCTATTTGGTGCAATATCTTACAATGCAATATTTACTTTACGGCTCGAGGGTATAATCATATTTTACGAAACGGCCGAGGCCACAGAAGGTCTTCACAAGAACGTAGTCGGCGCATCACTCTTTTGCCTTTTGTTATAAAAGTTTGTATTGAAGCGACTTCGTATGTATACAGGTATGAAGCATCGACAAATACGAAATATTGGGCAATAACAGGAAAAAATAGCTCAGGTAAAACTATTAAAGTAATACTAAAAAGAGTTGGTTTCGGAAGGGTGATTTTCTGGAGCGTTATGTGAATGGCAAAAGCGCCCTTTCGGGCGCTTTTGCTGTCTGATTTCAAAGCTTGAACTCAGAGGCTGAATAAAGGCTTTCGCCTATACAGACATATTTTTATCATACGCTTGCACATTTCTCTGTCAATAATTGATTGCTACCTTACTTAGTTTAATGGCTGCAAACCAGGCAGCGTTCCTTTCGCGAGAAAATCAAGCATTGCGCCGCCACCCGTGGAGATGAAGGAAAAATGCTCTCGCACATTCAGCTCCTCTATCGCTGCCTCCGTATCACCACCACCAATTATTGAGTACGCATTGCTCTTGGCGATAGCAAGCACGAGAGCCTTAGTTGCATCGACATACCCATCCTCATATTTTCCGAGCGGCCCATTCCAGAGCACGGTCTTTGCTTCTCCCACCAAACGCTCAACCATCTCAACGGTCTTTGGTCCTTCATCGAGAATAGCTTCATTTGCCTTTATCTCATCAAGCCGGGTTACGCGAGAAGCATCTTTCTTTGAATTAACTGCACCGACTTCCGCATCAATGCGCACCGCGAGCTTTCTGTTTGCAAGTAAATTTTTAATTTCTTTTTGGTCTGCTCCAGAAATGAGCGAAGTGCCGACCTCATAGCCCATGCCTTTCGTGAAGTCATTGCCGAGCGCGCCACCGACGAACACGCGGTCATAAGAGTCAAGGAGCTTATTAATCACCGGCTCCTTCGTAGAAAACTTGGCGCCACCAATGATAGCAAGCGCAGGATGTGCAGGCGTTAACGCCTTTGAAAGCTCAGTAACTTCTATCTCAACCTGAAGACCGGCATAGGCCGGAAGAAATGTTGGCACGCCTACCACCGATGCATGTGCGCGATGGCACACGTCAAAGGCATCTTCGACGAACACGTCTGCGAGCGAAGCGAGCTCCTTTGCAAAGTTCTTATCATTCAATACCTCGCCCTTGTCGCGACGTACATTTTCAAGCATCAACACGCCGCCATCCGGAAGGGCGCGCGCTGCCGCGCGCGCCTGCTCCCCAATCGTTACCGGACAAAATCGAATATCCGGAATAAATTCTTTCATCGCCTCATACACCGGCATGAGCGTTTCCGTTCCCTGCTCACCAATATGCCCGAGCAAAATCACTTTTGCCTTTTTCTTTTGTAAAAACTCGATGGTCGACAGTGCCTTACGCAAACGAAACGTGTTCGCCACTTTTCCGTTCGCAATCGGTACGTTCAGCGAAGAACGCACAAGCACGGGAATACCTTCTAAAATTTCAATATCACGAACGGTCCTCATATTACTGCAGCTCCTTTATCATCGACACGAAAGTCTTTTCATCTGTGCTTGCATGCCCTGGCAAAAATCCATCAATACCCGTACCTTCCGCGAGCGTGCGAATGTTCCCCGGCTCGACAGAGCCTCCGTACAAAAGCTTCACTTTTTGTGCACCCCGTCCAGGCAGGTATGAGCCAAGAATTTTTCGAATATACAAAACCATCTCGGTGAGATCTTCTGGAGAGAGAGCGTCAGCAGCAGTCTTCCCTATCGCCCAAATTGGCTCGTAGGCTAGAATTACCTGCGCGCGTTCTTTTTGAGAAAGCGGAGAAAAGACCGCATCAATCTGCGCACGGAGGAGCTTCAAGTATTTTGCATCAGGATCACGCTCGCGCTCGCCGACGCACACGATCGGCATAATTTTATTGGCAAATGCGTGGCTCACCTTTTCCGAAACCATCTGGTCGGTCTCGCCCATGGCGCGACGCTCCGAGTGGCCGATGATGGCATGCGTTACGCCAAGGTTCCGCAAAAGCACCGCGGTCACCTCGCCCGTCGCCGCGCCACCCGTCGAGAGCGAAAGGTCTTGAGCAGCAAGCAGTACCCGAGAGAGCGCTGCACTTGTTTTTCCACCCGTACCAAAAATCCCTAGATACGGAGCAGGCATCGCAAGCACAATCTGCGTATCCCGTAGCGCCGTGGAGCTGGCAAGGCGCTTCACACTCGCGTACAGCTTTTTTGCATGGTCTGTCGTCTGCACGTAGGCCTTCCAGTTTCCAACGATCAACATATCCTGATTTTACCACGACCCCTCTTTCTTCACGCAATGATTAGCTAATTTTCATACAATAAGCCATTATTCCTAACTTTATTTATATGGCACAACTCACCGGAAAGAAAATCGCCTGCGTAGCGACTAATGGCTTTGAATTCGTCGAGCTCGACAAGCCAAAAGCAGCGCTCGAAGAAGCAGGCGCTACGGTTGAGGTCATTTCACCAGAAGAGGGTGAGATCCAGGGCGTAGACCATGATGAAAAGCATCCGGATAAGACCCCAGTCGACAAAACGCTCGCCGAAGCGAGCGCCGATGACTATGACGCGCTCCTCCTCCCGGGCGGTGTCATGAACCCTGACCAGCTCCGCCTCAGCAACGAAGCTATTTCCTTTATTAAGGAGTTTGTGGATGCGGGAAAGCCGATAGCCGCCATCTGCCACGGCCCGTGGACACTTATTAATGCGGGCGGCGTTAAAGGAAAGACGATGACTTCTTGGCCTTCCCTTCAGGTCGACCTCACGAACGCAGGCGCGGAGTGGGTTGATGAGCAGGTGGTGCGCGACGGAAAGCTGGTCACCAGCAGAAAGCCCGACGACATTCCTGCTTTTAATCGCGAAATGATCCAGATGTTTGCCGAAGGCTGATAAAACTGTCGAAGATTCCCATAGGAAGTGAGGTATTGCCTTTGTGCATTACCTCAGCAGTGCTCTTCGCAGAGACGTATACTGAAAGCGTATACGTATAATTCTTTTATTTGTATGAATTCACTGCTCGCGGGTTTCATTTCGGTCTTTATGACTGTTGAAGCATGGCTCGGATTTTCTCACACACCTGCTCCACAGCCGGTAGTGCCAAGCACTTCAGCTTTAGGATCGACTGAGGCTCCTGCGTCCCCCGCTGCACCTGCGGCTTCTGCTACCGATTCATCCCAACCAAGTTTGTCTACTCAGAGTGGACAAAATACGAGCCTTCCAAAAACACTCTCTTCTGGCACAGCCACTTCAACGAGCACCCAAACAAGCAGCGTTTCCACAACACTCCCCACCGGCTCTCCATGGCTTTCGGTGCTTCCCCTTGGCGACAATAAATATGTCACGAGCGGCCCCAAAAAAGGCTATGTCTATCTTTGCCACCTCTCAAGCGGAGGAGGCGGGGCACAAGAAGACGGCCCATGGATTAAAGGAAATGAGTGGTATCCAAACCAGAAGACTAACGTCGAGGGCGCTATATCCTGGCCAAACGCTATGGTGAATATTTCCGTGAGCGGCGCACTCCGCACCATCCTCAGCAACGGCCTCCCTGTTGGTGGCACGACCGGTTCATTCCCTATTGCGGCGAGCGATCCAGCGCATCAGTATGACGCAAACCCAAACAGCGTCGAAGCGCAAAACCAGTCCTTTAGCATCCCTGCAAATCCAACCGAAGCTTCTGCGCCTGGCTGTATCTATGGCGAGGTCGGGGTCATGACAAATGGTGTCCTTCTTAATGACGCCTTTGACGAACTCTACCGTGACGCTGCGGCACACGAGATTCAAGACTCCTGCGACGGGCACCCGCATGAAGGCGGCGTCTACCACTACCACAGCCTCAGCTCCTGCATTAAGGATATTGATGAGACAAACATCATTGGCTGGGCCTTCGACGGCTTCCCCATCACTGGACCTAAGCTTCCAAGTGGAAAGTACCTTACCACCAACGACCTCGACGAATGCCACGGCATCACCAGTCCTATAGTGGAAAATGGAAAAACCGTTACCACCTACCACTACGTGATGACCGAAGACTTTCCGTACTCCGTCGGCTGTTTCCGCGGCAAGTCCTATGAACCAAAACCAGGAGGCGGTTCGGGAGGTGGTGGAAGCACGAGTAGTGGTTCTAGCAGCACGAGTGGCAGCGGCACCACAAGCTCGCAACCAGGCAGCCAACAGAGCGGGCCTCCACAAGAAGCAATTACCGCATGCGCTTCCCATACTTCTGGCGACACCTGCACCGTCTCAACATCTAACGGAGACATTTCCGGTACCTGTAAGACACCGCCAAACAGCTCTTCCCTTGCCTGCATTCCTACTAATCGGTAAGGGGAAATTCCGAAACTCCTACTGCGTCTCACGCCACTGCACAAACTGCCCGACCGTCGAAACTGATGGCGTAAAAGGAGGAGGATTTGTTGATAATATCTGGTCTATCGTGTCGGTGCGCGTTTGGTAGCCTGCCTGCTTTCCATTCGGGCATTGGTTAGACCATTGCGTTCCGGTGCGCAGGTTGGACACGGTAGTACCCACGATCGTTAGCGTACCCTTTGGTTCGTAGCCCGTGCCGCAGTCAGTATGACCTTGGGAATTTATGCCATAGTCATTTCTTCCAAAAGCACCGCCTTGGGCAATAAAGATGCCGTTAAGCGTCATGTCGCCTGGAGAGTCTGGTGAAATTAAGATGTCGTTGGAACCAATAGCGGTGAGGCCAGAAATGGCACTCGAATTTGCATAGGTAATGTTATTGCGCAGAATCAGGTTAGGCGTAACACCGCTCGTGGTTACGTTTGCTGCCACCACCGTAACCTTGCTTGGAATACTTCCTTCAATCCACGTATTATCCTCTACGAAAATAAGGCCGCATGATGCCGGAATGGTGTATACGCCGCCCGGTGTTTTCGAAGAGACATAGGCACTTTCTTTTTTAATAATCGAGTAGTCATCCTGATTTCCATTGGAAGATGGATTACTAATGTGGATAGAAGGCGCATTCGTTTCCCCCGTTACCTGCGTCACCGTAACCGTTCCATTACTATTAAAAACGAGGTGGTACCCTCTGCCTGACGGCTCTCCCGAGGTACCGCTACTTACGCGCGGAAGATAAAGACCGGAAGACTGTGCCGTTGTCTTAAGGGTGGAGAAATTTGCGGCAATAGCATTGAAATCAATTTGCGGAGAAGGATAGCTCCAGAGTGTTGAGTTGGTACCCGAGCCGAACACACCAGGCTCCGTCGTATCAGGCGAGCAGCCAAAGGAGCTGGTGCACGTCCATGAAGAAAGTGAGCTGGTCACCGGCGCATTTATGCTGCCGTCCATACGAATGCCCCCATTTGAATGGTAAGGACCGTTCACCGTGCGGTCTGACCCTGCCCACACGCTTGCATTCAATATATAGGCATACTGTGCAACGCTCGGCAGCGCATAGCGCGCGAGAAGTGCGACAGTAGATCCAGAGGGACCATTCTGCACTTTTGCCGTCGAAGTAATGTCGGTCGAGATGAGCTGCCCGCAGGATACATTTCCAACTTCTTTAATGGTATAGGTACCGGCCGTGTTTCCGGTGACCGGGTCAGTATAGGTATAGGTGGTGGGACCGACAGTGTAGTTAGTGGCATTTTGAATAGCTGTTGGAAAGTGAACGTAATACCAGCGTGCATACTCGAGGCCAGCTTCCGCAATTGCGAGCGACTGCGAACGTGCATCGTTCACATTTTCAGAAAAGTTTTGGGTAAGGAGGAGACCGGAAAGACCCCCAATAACCGTGACAAACACCGCACCAAAAACCAAGGCGAGCAGGGTGAGATATCCACGAGGTGCAGTGCGAAAGAGATTCATACGTTATTGGCCGCGTAAGATACGGAGCGCAGCGGTACTCGTTAAAGTATACGGCGCAGGCGAACGGTTTTGGTCCACGTCCACCTTGAGCGTGGTGATTACCGCATAGACATCGGTGAGGTTCATCGTGCTTGTGTTTAAGAGCGAGGTAGTAGAAGAAACATACTGGAAGACCGGCGTGGTCGAACTATTCACCAGATAGCTCGCAAGCGTATAGGTTGAACCGCTGCCTGAGTAGGTTGGCGGTGTGCCCGTTGGCTTCACCATCGTCTCGGTAAGGGTTCCATTGGCATAGCTCAGGGTAATCTTTTCAACCGTGCCGTCGTTATTTACATCCGCATAAAACGTTATGGTGCTGGTCGCGGCACTGGAAAGCGGGTAGGTGCCGTCAGCACCATAGGAGGCCTCGCGCAGGTACTGCATGGAAGCATTGAGACCCTGTCGGGCGCTTCCCACTGCCTGCGCTTCCTGAAGGACATAGTCATTCTCACGATAGAACGTAACGATGATGTTGGTGAGCGCCAGCATGACGACCGTCGTAATAGAAACAACGACAATGGTCTCTATAAGAGTGAAGCCGCGCGGTGATTTTGAGGAAGACGTGTGCATACTAGAAAGAAATAGTGTAGAGAGTCTGACCATTTACTGAAATGCCACTCGCACTATTTGAGGTGTAACCAGATTTTGAAATAGAAATGCTGTAGTCGCTTGCGTTACTCATGCTGCCAAAGTAGGCATTGCCACAAGAAGAAGTCTGCACCGTCTGAGTATAGCCGCTTCGTGACACGGTAACGGAGGCACCAGAAAGCGGAGTACCGCTTGAGTCGGTTACGGTAACGAGAAGCTCGTTAGAAGTCTGGGGCCCCAGGATCACTTTTTCATTGTAAGTAGTTGCCGGTGAAAGTGCATACGGGGGTACACCGCAGGCATCGGTAATGTCATATCCTGAGAGGGAAAAGCCGTATGAATCATATTCAAGCGAAAGCGAATTTATTCCCGTGCTTCCGGTAGTCGTGCTTATGGTAGTCTTATATATCGCTGCACCGGCCCCGGTTGTTCCTATTTTCTTTGCGCCGGTGAGCGTGAAGCTTACGTTCGGGATCGGCGTCGGTCCTGCACTCATCGAGAGACTCCAGTTTGAAATTGAAGGCGTTACATTTGCTGAATTAGAGCTTAGGCTTGCGGAGAGCGCGAGGGTTGGATAGGTGGTGGTCGATACGCCTGCGAGATTTACTGGGAATGATGTGAAGCCTGCGGAGTTTCCAGGAAGTACCGTATCCGGAATTGGGTTACCATTCTGGTCAACCACCTGCACGGAAACACTCGTGCCGCTCGGTGCACTGAGCGTCGCATTCACCTGCCCCCAGCTTACGAGATACGGAGATGTGGTTGCGACGGAAACGGCACTACCACTAAGCGCATAACTTCCTGCTCCTCCTGAAAGGGTGAGGCTGCCACCCGATGCGACGATGTTGCTCTTGCTTGCGAGCTTTGATGAATCCGCGAAGCTGTCCGTGAAGGTACTCGTTGCGACTGGTGAGTAGGTGCCGAGGTTCAGCGTGGAAAGATAATCAATCGCGAAGGTGCTGGAGGTGGTTTGGTTGGCGACGACGGTGAGGTATCCGGGCGTTGGGTTTTGGTTCGTACTGTCACGTGCATAGGTTTGCGCCGTGGAGTAGCCGGATTTGGAGACGGTGATCTGGTACTGGGTGGACGGCAACGCACCGGGCAGGTTTACCTGCCCGGCAATATTCGTAAACGCCGTCTCGTTAACCGAAGGCGAGAGGCTTGAGTTCACGATCTGTACGGTTGCGCCGCTCACGGGGGCACCCTGCGCGTTCACCACCAACACCTGCAGCGTTCCGCCACCGTCCGTAGTTTCAAGTCCTTGCGGCGCATAGTTTGAGGCGAGCACATACTGCTTTGTTGCATTTCCAAACGTATACGAAACCGTTATCTTTATCTGCTTGTAGTCCTGGGTAATGCCATTTGTGTCATTCGAGCCAGTGCCGTCTGCAGGATCATCATAGTAGTCAATGAAGGTCTGTATGCCAAAAGTGATGCCGTCAGCAGTGGTGGTGGCATATTCTGGTATCACGCCATTAGGAATACCATTCACAAGACCAACTGACGCATACGGCAATGCTCTAATGTCTTCCATTTCATTATTGGCAATAGCGCTCGCCGCCGCCTCCGCTTTTATATAGGAAGAGAGTACCAGTGAGGCACGGAGCGCTGAAAATATGCCAAAAAACATGATAGACACGAGAGCCGTGCCAATAATCACATCAATGAGCGACATGCCGCGAAGCGCTTTCATACCTTTTATATAGTAACGCGAAGGCACTCGAGCTTGAAACATTCCACACGGAAAACTTTCTCTAACCGATAGAGGAAGAGAGTGAGTAGATTGGCGCAATCATCGCGATAGCAAATACTCCCACGAACGCACCGATAAAGAGCATGAGCAGCGGCTCAATAATAGTAGAAAGGTCCTTAGTGCGGTCTTCCACATCGGTTTCAAAATATTCTGCAATCTGACTCAGCATGTCAGACACTTTTCCGGTCTCTTCACCCACCGTAATCATATCGCTAAAGAGAATTGGATAGAGCTTTGGATGCTCCACAAAAGAAAGTGATAGCTGTTCACCTTTCTGCACTTTCTCTTCCGCCTCTTTTACCACGGCACCAAAGACGTTATCTCCCACCACTTCATAGGTAATGGAAAGCGCTGTAAGCATTTCAACACCCGAACTAAGCAGTGAAGAAAGCGTACGCGCAGCGCGGGCGCTGTACGTTTCTCGCGTGAGCTCCCCTATCACGGGCATATGAAGTGCACAAAAAAGTACGGTCGTACCGCCCACGTGCGATCGGAAAAATGCTATGCCCCCTCCCACAAGCACGACAAGGCCGATAAGCACCACGATAAAATTACTGCGCATGAAATTCGACATGTCGAGGATGATCTGTGTGGCGATAGGGAGCTTGGAACCAAAGGAAGCGAACGTCGCGGCGAGCGTAGGTACCACGAAGAGCAGCATGAGTATGCCGATGACGAACACGGCAAAGACGATGATAGCCGGATAGATCATCGCGCCTTTTATCTTTTTCGTGAGACGGTCGGAACTTTCCATTTGCTTCGCCACAATACGTAAACTGTCTGCAAGCGTCCCTCCCTCTTCACCTGCCTTTGCCATAGCAATGAAAATTTTTGGAAATACGTTTGCATGCGCCTGAAGTGCTTCATGGAACGTACCTCCAGACTTAATGCGCGTCTCAAGGTCCGTGACGATATTTTTCAAATATTTATTTGCCGACTGGCGCTCGATGACGCTGAGCGCGCGCGGCAGGGCAAGACCTGCGGAAAGCATTGCGGCCAGGTTTTTTGTAAAGGTAATTTTTGCTTCCGTCTTGATGCCAGACCCAATCTGGATGTTCATCCACTTCGGCAACTTCTTCCCTTCCCCTTCCGTCAAGGAAACGACGTGGCCGCCCTCTTTCTCTATTTGGCTATATACTGCAAAACGCGTCTCTGCATCAATGAGGCGCTTTTCTTCGGTACCATCTGCTTTTTGTACGACAACGCGGAATTTCATAGTAGTGAATGCGAATCCTTACCTAATCCTTAATCGCCCGGAGCACTTCCTCTACCGAGGTCACCCCACGACTCGCCTGATAGATACCGTCCTCAAGCATGGTGAGCATGCCTTCCTTGCGACCCTGTTCCTGAATGGCATCCGTAATGCCCCCATGAAGCACGAGCTCCTTTATGGCCGGCGATACGCGAAGCACTTCGTGGATACCGATGCGGCCTTTGTAGCCGTCTTCAGATGCAGAACCAGGCTTTGGGTGATAGAACGGCAGCGAGTCGACCTTTGTGCCTGCCTTCACAAGCTTTTCGTCCGTAAGTGCCTTAAGCACTGCTTCAAAATATTCTTCCTTGCACACCTTTTCGCGCTCTACCTTATCAAGCGTATACGCTTCCTTGCTGTCGGTAAGGCGGCGCACCAGACGCTGGCCGACGATCACGCGCAGCGTCGACACGAGAAGGAACGGCTCAATGCCCATGTCGATGAGGCGCGGGATTGCACCCGCTGCACTATTGGTGTGGATGGTCGAGAGCACCAGGTGACCAGTGAGTGCAGCATTGATAGCAAGCGATGCCGTCTCACCGTCGCGGATCTCACCCACCATGATTATGTTTGGGTCCTGGCGAAGGAGTGCACGGAGGCCGTTTGCAAACGTGAAGCCAATGGCAGGATTCACCTGCGTCTGGTTCACACGCTTCATCTGGTATTCGATTGGGTCTTCAACGGTAGAGATGTTAACGTCAGGCGTATTCAAGATATCGAGCACAGTATAGAGCGTCGTGGTCTTTCCGGAACCAGTCGGTCCAGAGATGAGGATGATGCCCGTGGTCTGCTTCATCGAGTCATGCATAAGCTCGAGGGATGCGCCATGGAAACCAAGTGCTTCGAGCGTGAAGCCTTCACCGGTCTCGCGCAAAAGGCGCATCACGACTTTTTCGCCGTAGTAGGTTGGGAGAAGCGACACACGGAAAGAAACTTTGTCGGTTTCGGTCTCCATCTTGAAGCGGCCGTCCTGCGGCAAGCGCTTCTCGTCGAGCTTCAAGTTTGAAAGCACCTTAATGCGCGCAATGATACCCGCAGTCGCTTCTTTTGGCAGGGTCATCGCGTCGTGGAGAATACCGTCGATGCGGTAGCGCACGAGCACCTGCTCTTCCATCGGCTCTATGTGGATGTCTGAAGCACCCTGGATGATCGCGTGGCGCAAAAGGGTGTCGACAATGCGCACGATTGGCAAGTCTTCTGCCATTTTTTTAAGATCATCCCCGGAAAGCGCCTGCTCGCCATCTTCCTTCACGAGCTTGAGGTTTTTCGTTTCTTTCGTGATGAGGTCACCGAACTCCTCCTTCAACGACTTTTGATACTGCACCAGTGAGTGTTTAATCGATTCCTCGTCGGTGAGACGCACCATAATGTTGAGGCCCGTCTTTTTCTTCACGGAGTCGATAGCCGGAAGGTCTTGCGTGTCGAGCATCGCCACTTCAAGCGAGTCAGCATTCTTCTTGAACGCAATGATGTTGTATTTGCGCGCAATCGGCTCCGGAATAAGCGAGAGCACTTCGAGCGGAATCTTACTGTCTTTGAGGTTTACGAAGGGAATTCCCAGAACATAGCCTTGAATGCGGCGAAGCGCATCCGAAGAAAGGAGCCCTTCCGTGACGAGCACATCACCGAGCGACTGCGCGCGCTGTGGCTCGTCATCCATCAAGCTCGAGGCACCGTTTGTGTCCTTGCCCTTCCCTTTGCCGTTTGCGGTATCTGCTCCCTCCACTGCGGCTGCAGCTACTGCCGCCTGCGAAGCATGCGCTTTTGCCTCCGCTTCTTCAACGTCCTTACGCGACACCAGGCCGGAGTCGAGAATAAACGTCTTAAGTTCGTTTTCGGATACTTGCATGCAAAATTACCGCTTTAAGCTGCATAAAGTATACCGCGCTTTATGCGCAAAGAGATGCAAAGTACACGGTTATCCCCTTTCCGATAAAATATTTGTGCGAAGGGCTCTCCCCTAATGCTGCTAAACAGCTCCTCGGCACTATTTCGTAACACAAAGGTACTTGACATTTATAGTATTAAGTGTATAATGTTAGGGAAAGGTCTTTTCAATGTGAAAGGGCTCACAATCGGCCAAGGAGGGCCACATGAACAAGTTTTTCCTTGCATTTGTGGCCGCCATCGCTGCTATTTCCTCACTCGCAGCGACTCCAGCCTCTGCGCACGAGTGGTATGAGTGGCATCGGAGCTGGGCGCCGCGCATTGTCATTTGCGTTCCCCCTTCCTATTACAATGGTTGGGGCTGCGCTATGTCTCAACCTATGGTCATCTACCGGCAGCCGACATACTCTATGCCCTCAGTGCCGCAGTTCGCAGGGCCTTCCTCACCTGCAAGCTTGCACGAGGTCGGCACCTGGGATTTCAGTCCAGGTGAAGATATGCCTGCTATCTCCGCTTCGTGTCGGTGGAGACAAGTGAACCCGCGTATAGCGGGAAAACTGAGCTACACGAAGCTCTGCCCCTAAACTTCGCCCCGGCCGCGCCATGCGCAGCCGGGGTAAAATTTTCATCAATTGACGCAAACCCCGCTCCATGGTACATTTTAGATACCTGAGATGTCCGCACCCGCGGGCATTTCTTATAAAATACACATTCCATATATGCTAGACCTCAAAACAATTCATTCCGTGCTCGGTGAGTTCGAAGACCGCGGTATCACCAAAGAGACCATGATCGAAGCCATTGAATCCGCAATGGCAACCGCGTACAAGCGCGAATACGGCAAGCGTGGCCAGATCGTGCGCGCGATGCTCGACATGAACACCGGCACCGTCTCCTTTGAACAGGTAAAGACTATCGTTGACGAGACGATGGTGCGTTTTCCATCACCTGAAGAGGAGACTGAGGAGCAGGAGGCCCAGCAGGGACACCAACACCCACACCATGAAGAAGAGACGCCTGAAGGAGAACTCCCTCGTTTTGACACGGAAAAGCATATTCTTCTTGAGGATGCGCGCCGCATAAAGCGTGACGCTGAGCTTGGCGGTGAGCTTATCTTCCCTCTTGAGCCGCAGGATGACTTCGGCCGCATCGCTGCACAAACCGCAAAGCAGGTAATCATTCAAAAGGTGCGCGAGGCTGAAAAGGTCTCTGTGCTTGATGAATTCGGCAGCAAGAAGGGTGAGATCGTTTCAGGTGTCGTACAGCGCATGGAGCGTGGCGCGATTTATCTCGACCTCGGCCGTGCTACCGGCATCATCCCTTATGAGGAGCAAATTCCTGGTGAGCGTTTCCGCCCAGGAGAGCGTATCCAGGCATATCTGTATTCTGTCGATGAAGGATTCCGTGGCGTATATCTTCGCCTTTCCCGCTCCCATCCTCGCTTCCTCGTGAAGCTCTTTGAGATGGAAGTACCCGAGCTCGCTTCTGGTGCGCTTGAAGTGAAGGGTATTGCCCGCGAGCCAGGAAGCCGCAGCAAGATCGCTATTGCTTCCCTTGACCCGCATGTTGACCCGGTTGGTTCTCTCGTGGGACAGCGCGGCGTACGCGTTATGACCGTGATGACCGCCCTTGGTGGCGAACGCATCGACATTATCGAATGGTCAGAAGACGCTACGTCCTTCGTGAAGGAGTCACTTTCTCCGGCAACCGTGCTTGAAGTTGAGCTTAATGAAGAAGAGCATCGCGCAACCGTAACCGTTTCCGAAGATCAGCAGTCACTCGCTATTGGTCGTGGCGGCCAGAACGTGCGCCTTGCCGCAAAGCTCACCGGCTGGAACATCGACATTAATTCCGTTGGCGGACCAAGTGACGCACATGAAAACGAAACAGAAGCAGCGAGCGAAGACTCAGCAAATGAAACAACCCCTAACGAAACACCCATGAACGAAGACACAATGACTGAGGGCTCAGCGAGCCTTGATGAGCAAAGCGACGAAGGCGCTGTAGAAATGGCGCAGGCTATGGCTGATACGAGCGTTGAGGATGATTCCCCCGTAGATGAAAACGTTGAAGGACTCACCGAGCAGAATTCCGTTATTTCAGAAGATGATTCTGAGGCAGGAACCGGTACCCTCACCGCAGAAGAGGAGCTGAACTTCACCGACAACGCTTCCGTAGCTGATGCTGAAGAAGCACGCGACGAAGATGCGCAGACAATCGCGGATAACGCGTAGTAGCATCTGATACACTTCAGGTATTAGTAACTTCCTACCATACCCATGAACCTACTTCACGACATAGAGCCAGGATCAAAAGAAAAGATGAATGTCATTATCGAGATTCCTCGCGGCTCGATGAATAAGTATGAAATAGATAAGGAGACGGGCCTTATCGCGCTTGATCGTGTGCTCCACACCGCCCAGCAGTATCCTTTCGACTACGGCTTTGTGCCGCAGACCCTTTGGGATGATGGCGACGCGCTCGATGTGGTCCTTCTTACAACACAGCCACTTATGCCGGGCATTCTCGTGCACGCGCGCCCTGTTGCGGTGCTTCCAATGATTGATGGAGGTGAAAAAGATGAGAAGATCATTGCGGTTCCTGCCACAGACCCTCGCTTTGCTGAGATTAAGGACCTCAGTGACCTCAACAAGCACACCCTCAAGGAAATCGCGCACTTCTTCCTCACCTACAAGCAGCTCCAGAACAAGGAAGTGACCCTTGAAGACTATCAAGGACGCGATGCAGCAGAAGCTGCCTTCACCCGCGCGTGCGAGATGTATCAGGCAAAGAAGACCGCGTAGGGTGAGCGAGTCCAAATTTCTCCGAAAACTGCTTTCTGCTATACTGAAGGCATGGAGAAATCAGCACTTTCAAAAACAAAAAGTTTTGTCCCCGAGGTAGAAGAAGGCCATGAAAAAGACCCTTCTGCGCCAAGCTCAATCCATCGCAATGCCTCCTGGGGCGCCATCATCTCTATTACGATCATCCTCACGATGATCATCCTCGGCGCGTTCTATTCGTGGGGCGCACGCATCCGCCAGGACCAGGCACTAGAAGCCCAGCTTCATCTTCAACAGCCCGCACACCAGCCATAACGGCAATTATAAGCATGTAACACTTTCTCTATGGAATCAAAACCAATTAAATCAGCAATGCTCGTCCCAATGGTGATTGAAAAATCACAGTTTGGTGAGCGTGGCTATGACATATACTCCCGCCTTCTTAAGGACCGTATCGTCTTCCTCGGCGGCGGAATAGATGATGATGTAGCCAACCTCATCATCGCCCAGCTTCTCTTCCTTGAGTCTGAAGACCCAAAGAAAGACATTTACCTCTACATTAACTCACCCGGTGGCTCTGTGACGGCAGGTCTCGCTATCCTCGACACCATGAATCACGTGAAGCCAGACGTCGCGACGGTATGCGTCGGTATGGCAGCATCTGCAGCGGCAGTGATTCTCGCAAGCGGGGAGAAAGGCAAGCGTTTTGCGCTTCCCAACGCGGAAGTGATGATCCACCAGCCATGGGGAGGCGCCCAGGGCCAGGCTTCTGATATTGAAATCACCGCAAAGCATATCCTTGCGACGCGTGACCGCCTTAACAAGATCCTTGCAAAGGCAACCGGCCAGCCGCTCGATAAGGTTGAGAAGGACGTCGACCGCGACTACTTCATGATGGCCGATGACGCAAAGAAATACGGTCTCGTGGACACGGTGTACAAGGGCGGAAAGTAGTTGTTTTTACCAAAATAGCCTTCATTTTACGCATGTCTCGGCATGCGGTATCATTCGCTGACACAGGTTCAGCAGTATTCTTATGTCTATCAAGCTTTTACTTTCCCTGCTCGCCTTTTCAGGCTTCGCAGGTATTGCGCTCGGGTACGTCCTGAGGCTATTGATTGCGCTCGGGCAGCGCGGCTCTTTGGAGCTTGAAGTGAAGCAAAAGCTGCTTGAGGCACGTGAGCGCGCGAACCGCATCATTGAGGAAGCTGAGCAAAAAGCTGAAGCTATTGAGAGCGAGCTCACCCTTCCCCTCCATGAGCGTGAAGAGCGCCTGGAGAAAATAGAGGAGCGCGTCCTAAAGCGCGAGGAATTTCTTGATGAAAGTGCCCGAAAGCTTGCTCAGCAGGCAGACATGATCCGTAACCGGGAGAATGAGGTAGCGAATTTGCGCCGTGAAGCAGAAAAGCTCATTACCGAGGAGCGCGTCCAGCTTGAGCGTATTGCTGACCTCACCCAGGACGAAGCCCGCAAGCGTCTATTGGAGCAGCTCGAGAAGACCCAGGAGAGCAGCCTGCTTGCACGCCTCCAAAAGCTCGAGACGCATGGCCGCAAAATGCTTGAGGAACGCGCGCGCGACATTCTCATGAGCACTATTCACCGCATGGGAAATGCCGTGAATAGCGAAGCAATGACGCTTTCCGTACAGATCCCGAGCGAAGAAATAAAAGGAAAGGTTATTGGAAAAGAAGGCCGCAATATTAAGGCCTTTGAGCGCGCAACCGGTGTAGATCTCATCATTGATGACGGCCCTGACCGAATCACCCTTTCCTCTTTTGATCCGCTTCGCCGCTATATTGCGAAAGTATCGCTTGAAAAGCTCATCGCTGATGGTCGTATTCAGCCGGCAAAAATTGAAGAAACCGTGCAAAAGACCAAAGAAGAGACCGAGGTAATGATTAAGCAAAAGGGAGAAGAAGCCGCCTATGAAGCGGGTGTTATTGGCCTAGATCCGCGCCTTATTTCCCTCCTCGGAAGACTCTATTTCCGCACCAGCTATGGGCAAAACGTGCTGCAACACTCCGTAGAAATGGCGCACATTGCCGGCATGCTTGCCGCAGAACTTGGCGCAGATGTTGAGGTCTCGCGTGCCGGTGCGCTTTTGCATGACATAGGAAAGGCCGTAGACCATGAGGTAGAAGGAACGCACGTGGAGATTGGGCGCCGGATTTTGGAGAAGTTTGGCGTTGAGAAGCGCATGATTCAGGCAATGCAGGCGCATCACGAGGAATACCCGTATGAAACTCCTGAGTCGGTCATCGTGCAGGTCGCTGATGCCGTTTCTGCGAGCCGTCCTGGCGCGCGTAAGGACACGCTTGAGCGCTATCTTGAGCGATTGGGTGATCTTGAGCGCATAGCGAGCGGCTTTGAGGGCGTCGAGAAGGTGTATGCAATACAGGCCGGTCGTGAAATTCGCATTTTCGTGAATCCCGGCAAGGTTTCTGACCTCGAGACCCACAAGCTTGCGCGTGAAATCGCGCTTCGTATTCAGAACGAGCTTAAATATCCGGGCGAAATCAAAGTAAACGTCATCCGTGAGAACCGCGTAGTAGAGTTTGCACGCTAGGAATTACTTTTCAGTGTTTTTTAAAGCTTTTCTTTTTTCGATGGCTTTTTGTAAAGAATTATCAAAAGTAAGAATTGGGTAACCATCCGATAGGGCAAGTAGGGCAGCATCCACAAAGGATATTTGCTTAGTTTTTGATTCCAAGAAGGATTCTGCACTTTCCTGTAAAAAGTATTTGTCACTATAAATGAGCCTAAAATCAGCATTGGTAAGCATAATTTTTACGAATACATCTGCAAGCTCCTTGGTCTCTCGACTCATCAGAACGGTAGCACTCTCAAGCAGTACGTACTCATGAACTAGTAAAGGTCTCGTGATAGAGCTTATAGCCTTATGTGCCTTGGCGTGAAGTGAGTCACTTTCATTAAAATAAGCCACTAAAAGGCTTGTATCAATGAACGCTAGTGCCATACACTATCTCATCTATCTTTTTGGATAAGTCTTTTTCTCCCTTAAAGCGCAACGCTTCAAACGCGTCCTCTAGTGTTCCGCTCCTTCCATCATTTTGCATGGGTTCAATCCGAAAAACTGGCTTAGAATCACGCACAATGAGAAAAGACTCCCCTTTTTGAGCAGCGTCTGCAACCCTTTTAAGGTTAAGTTGGAGCTCTTTAATTCCCATTATTTTATTCATGATTTTAGTATACCTTAAAGTATACTTTAAAGTCAACTTTTTGATATCCCCGCTCACGTTTTTAAAGCCTTGCAATATATGGCTCATTTCTTATACTTTTTGCACAGCCTTCCTTCGGGAGGATTTAACCTTAAAAATTCTTATTCCTATGAATAAAGCAGATATCGTAACAAAGGTGCAGGAAGTGCTCGGCGGCACCAAGGCGGATGCTGATCGCGCAGTTGAGGCAATGATTGACTCAATCACGAGCGGTCTAAAGTCTGGTGACGAAGTGTCAATTTCTGGCCTCGGCATCTTCACGGCAAAGGCTCGCCCAGCACGCACCGGCCGCAACCCTCGCACTGGCGAGACCATCCAGATCGCTGCAACGCGCACTCCTAAGTTCCGCGCAGCTAAGGCGCTTAAGGACGCTGTTAAGTAGTCCCAAGCGAGACTTTGTTTTACAGAAAACCGCCCAGTTGGGCGGTTTTCTATTTAGAAAGTGCATCCAGGAAAGCACGAATGAGGATCTTTACATTTCTTTTTTCCTCATCCTTTAAGTTTTCAAAGGCTTCAATCTCTTTATCGCTTATATCCCTTGCTAGGACAGATTGTCCAAAATCTATTACGTAAAATCTTCCTTCTCTTGAAACCATGAGATTTGCAGCTTTAATGTCTCCATGGAGGCAAGTCTCATGCATTATTGAAAAGAATCTTTCAACTTCAGCATTTATTGTCTCAAGGTTCATCACCCTAAATTTTTCTTTAAGTTCTTCCTTTAAACCTGGATCTATACTCTGCGATATTCCCTTTTCAAGAGTAATGCCGTCTATTTCTTCCATTCCATAACACTGGATTTTTCCATTTTGATAATGAAAATAGGGATGAGGAACCCTTAGTATGTCTACGGGAACTTCCAAAGAGTCTTCTGACCTTTCAATGGCTTCAATTCTTTCTACTTCATGAATTAAGTCATGTTCTCCACTCGCACTTAACGTTTTTTCTGTCGGATGTATTAAATATTTAACAGCAACTGACTTCAACGGTGAGTGAAAACCCTCCTCATCAAGCGAAAGCCTTTTAACCCGGGCAGTTTGGCCAAATCCTAACGTATTATTTTTATCTAAAAATACTTTTGTCTCTAGTAATTTCCACAAGTACTCTTCCTGATTAATAAAGTCTTCTTTTAGTATGGGGTCACTAATATGCCCCTCCCGCATAGCTCGGTCCCTTTTTTCAAGTATTGACTCAAGATAGACTTGCGCAGCATCATCGCGCAAATTCGCGGCTTCCTCCATGTGCCTGCTCCTTAAATCCTCGGGCAATCTCACCAGTAATTTATGAAGAACGGGTCTATCTTCAAAATCTTCTAGCTCATACTCAACTTTCTCACCACTTTCTTGAGGAACCTTAGTGGGCCGACTATATTCAAACGGTCTCATGTAAATAAATAGTAGCACGGGTACTATTTACTTTATTTAAAGTACTTCTTTTTCTTGAGCTTTTCTGGCAAATAGCTGCTTTCGTCATACATTTCATAGCCTTTTCCATAGTCGAGGTCTTTCATGAGTTTTGTGGGTGCGTTGCGGATCTTTTTAGGCACCGGCAAGTTTCCAAACGCCTTCACGTCTGCCTGTGCAGCGCGCAGTGCATCATAGGCGGAGCGGTCTTTCTGGGCTTTAGCGAGGTATGCCACGCCATGGGCCAGGTTTATAGCACATTCAGGGTACCCAATGGTCTCACAGGCGCGAAAGACGGCGTTTGCCACCACGAGCGCTGTTGGCTGTGCGAGACCCACATCTTCTGAAGCAAAGATGACCATCCTGCGTGCGATAAAGAGTGGGTCTTCGCCAGCCTCAACCATGCGCGCCAAATAATACATGGCAGCATCTGGCTGTGACGCACGCATACTCTTAATGAAGGCACTTATGGTGTCATAGTGTTCTTCGCCCTTTTTGTCATAGCGAAGGTGCGGGTCTTCGAGTGCTTGCTCGAGCTGCTCGACCGTGATGCTTTTCTTAGCTTTCTTTCCCTCATTACTGCCATACAGCGCGAGCGTGCCTTCCAAAATGCCGAGCGCTTTGCGCGCATCGCCATTGGCATACCCTACAAGCCAATCAAACGCCCCTTTGCCGAGCCGCCATCCTAATTTTGCGCCCGCTTTGTTCACTATGGCCCGTAGCGACTCTTCTGACAGCGACTCAAGCACAAATACCCTACAGCGCGAAAGAAGCGCGGGAATTACTTCAAAAGAGGGGTTTTCGGTAGTAGCACCGATGAGCGTGAGCTGCCCGCTTTCTACATAGGGCAGGAGAAAATCCTGCTGGCTTTTGTTAAAACGATGAATCTCGTCGAGAAAAAGCACTTTTGGCTGCAGCGAAGCCTGCATCGTACCCCACGGATCGCCGCTGCTTCCTTCCTTCCCCACAATCTTTCGGATATCCTCTTTTCCTGCAGAGACAGCGGAAAGCTCATGGAGCTCAGCATTTAACGCGCGCGCATAAATGCGCGCAATGGTCGTCTTCCCCGTTCCGGGTGGTCCCCACAGGATAAAGGAAAAAAGATGTTTCTTTTCAATAGCGACGCGAAGCGGCTTCCCTGGGCCCACAAGGTGCTGCTGACCCACTACCTCATCAAGGCTGGTGGGACGAATACGAGAGGCAAGGGGTTCCATACGCAGTACTCATAAAGCGTACGCTTCCCTACATGAAAATCAATCGAACAGCTATAGCTTAAATTCTGGCCTAAATATCATATATGTCGTGCTGTCCGACCCGTAGAAATAGTGCAACTTTCCGAGATTCCTTAAATTCAAATATAATTCTATATGAAGAGCTTATTGAAAACGCATGTAGTGCCGACAAAGAACCATGTAATTGGTGAGTTTTAAGTCGTGCATCAAAAGGATCTACCATAAACCAATCTTCCCGTTCAACAATTCTTAGTTGAATGAGTTTAGGCAGCTTACGGAAATCCCTTTTATAGCGAGAAGTGTAATATATCTCCATTGCTCCTATTCCATCAGATCTCTGTGAGAATGGAGCTTTTTTGCTAGCCCTCTATCATATTCCTTAGCTTCTTTGCGGAGCTCACGTGCAAGCTGTGCCTGACGCTGTTCACGCCATACATGACGAAAATACTCGCTCATCGAAGCGAATTTACCACGCTTCACTTCGCGCTTGATTTCGCGAACCATTTCTTCCGGCAATGAAAGTGTAACGATCGACCGCATGTACTACAGTGTAATACATGCGGTCGGTGGGTCAAGTTGTTTTATTCTTTTTAACTACATTCCTGGACGAGAAGAATCAATAACTTCGACGTACGAAGTTGGGATCTGGAGGTGAGGATGCCCGACGAACATCTCTGCAGCAGCCTCATGGGACTCTGCCTGGACGGTTAAGTAGTAGTTGAGGTCGTTTACGGAGTCGCTCACGCCTTCTGCCGTTACGCGCTTCGTCTTGCCGAGCGGTCCACCTGCGTCTACGACGCTGTCCTTGTGCGCCTCCATCCATTCCTTCCATTCATTCATAATTTTGTCGCTCTGCTCCTTTCGGGTAGCCTCATCAACCGTCGCCATCCACTGCTGGATAGCTTCTTTGGGAATACAAAAGAGTACGAAGAATTTTTTCATAGCTTTTCGTTATATAGTAAGTGTCTTTATTCTACTACGGAGGGCGGAGAAACGCAGATTTAGAAATGAAAGCAGTTCCAGGTATGATTACCCTATGGAAATCCTTCTTGATACCTCAACGGTTGCTGATGGCAACATGTCCTTCAACTGGGGCGAGAAACAGGAGGTGGAGGAAAACCGAAAAAGGTTTTTGGAGCGAATAAGTGTACCAGAAGACCGCTGTGTCGTGATGGAAGTGAATCATGGCGACACCATTATGCGCGTGAATGCTTCACAGGGCGGCACCATGGTTTCAGGAGAAGCACTCATCACCACAGAGCAAAACCTTTTTCTCTTTCTTCTCACCGCAGACTGCTTCCCCGTCGCTTTTCAAGATGCAGCAAAAGGAATTATTGCCCTCGCGCACATGGGCTGGCCGCCAACCGACAAGCTCCTCGCAAAGAAAGTCATGCGCGCGCTAAAAGAGGAGTATGGCTCAAACCCTGAAGACGTGCATGTTTCCCTGGGTCCGGGAATTCATAAGGAATCCTATGTTTTTAGTGACGCCATTACACAGAAAGCGCCTGACAAGATCGACCGCTGGCGCCCGTTTCTTACCGACCTGCCCGATAGCAGCACGGAGGTTGATATTCAGGGGTACATTTTGCAGCAGCTTGCTGAGGAAGGCGTGCCACTCAAAAATATTAGCCCGAGCAAGGTAAATACGGCTACCTCGAATGAATATTTCTCACACTATCGTGCAGTACGCTCAGGTGAAAAAGAAGGCAGGTTTGCGACGGTGTTCGGAATGAGGCAAGAGAGTCGAAAGTGATTACTATGTAAAAAGTAATGAAGAAGGCCGCCAACATGTTGGCGGCCATTAGTCTAGTCAATGGGCTTTGATACCCAACCCTCCTTTCTTGCGATGACGAATACCATCTCAGCTTCTTTCTTAGTAATTGAGTGCTGATTCATCCAATTGTTCAAGAGTTCGCGTTTCGAACCAAACTGCATGAACCAGCCATCTTCATAAGTGAATCCTAGCTGTCGAAGTATGAGACGTGTCTTCGCTACTTGAAGTTCCGAAATATGCGAATGACAATATTTTTTCGGACATTCAAGCAGTTCTTGTATAGTCAGAGTAGGTCTTACTCTGGATGATTTGTAGTCATCAACGATTACACGCGTAATATCTGAAATGATTCGTTCCGGAATGGTACCAAGAAGTATTACTGGCTTTGTCAACCAGTCCTCCCGTGAGACGCTTTGCATGCACTTAAGAGTCAAGCTTGCTTGCGGAAGTTGGATCCAGTCAAGACGAGTGAGCCCCCGCTTCACAAGCTCCGATTTGAACTGCTTGCGGGCACTATCATCTGGACATAACGAGTTACGCCGAAGATTTTCTTCCTGCTCTCTATCCATCGCTTCTATCATTTGGCCAACAGTCGTACTTTTAGCTAGTTGATGGCGCTGCATCCTTGTCTTCTGTGAATCCTCGGCAATCTCTTGCCAGACGTAACACTGAATTAAGGTCTTGCGAGCTTGAGCGGTGAGTGTGAGGTCAGAAAGTGTCAAAGCCATGATTTCATCTTTGGTCACTACATTTCTCCGATGTGATGTTCAATTTCTGTAGCAATTATGCTACGTATTAGTTAATAAGTCAATATACAGTCATGAATTTAAATATTTAAATTCATGACTGTATTTATTGTAATTAAAAGTTATTTTTATATAATAGTCATATATTTATGACTTATAAAAATTCTACTCGTGAGCATCGCAATCTCGAAAACGGTCTTAAGGCAGGTCTTTCAGCGAAAGCATCGAGTGTATACCTTGCACTTCTTGAAGCAGGAATTCCGCTTAGTCCCAAATCTCTAATCACTAAGACTTCACTTCATCGCCAGTATGTCTATGATGCTATTCATGAACTCGAAGAACGTAGGCTAATAGTAAATTCTGGCGCGAAGCGTAGTATCAAATATCAAGCAGCAAGCCCGGAACGCCTTCTTCAAGAGGCAGAGAGACAGAGACTCGATGCAGAGGATGGTGTTCGTTCACTTATGCGTCTTTATGACCGGTCCCCTGCAGGAGTTGTTGAAATAATTCGTGGCAGTCGCGCATGTATTGAAGCCGAGTTTCAAATATTGCGAGAGGCAAAGATTGGAGACTTCCTCGATATTGTAGGCGGAGCAGGTATGCACTTCGTTGAGCTGTTTGAAGGTCGTATCGAGGAGTGGGAAGCACTTCGCAAAGAGAAAAAAGTGAAGCTTCGGTATATAGGCTCAGGCGAGGATGTTGAGCATAATAAAACTAGGAGTCTTATTGAAAATGAGTCACGCACTATTCCTAACATTGGAGAAATAGTAAACGTCTGTGTACGCCCGGAGAGCGTATCCTTTAATATTTATGTACCAGAGATTATGACGGTGCGCATTCGAAATGCTGACGCCGCAAAGAGCCAGCGGGCGCTTTTTGAGATTTTATGGAATGTAGCAAAGCCTTAGTGCGG
Source organism: Candidatus Kaiserbacteria bacterium (assembly GCA_029288835.1). GTDB lineage: Bacteria > Patescibacteriota > Minisyncoccia > Phycocordibacterales > Phycocordibacteraceae > C7867-001. Next base: position 9,938 of record JARIGN010000032.1, on the reverse strand, counting down.
GATAGGATCTCGCCCGCGAGTTGAAGTCTCGTCGTCACTCGACTTCACTCTAGGCACCGTCTCGCCGTTTCGCTTTGCTAAGCGAAACATGCTCTGGCGTTCGATTCTCCACGCAGGCAAAGAAGTTTGCCTGCTTATCCCTCCCAAATTCTCACTTTGTTCTAATTTGTGCGGGATAGGAGAATCGAACTCCTGCCATCAGTTTGGAAAACTGATGTTCTACCATTAAACTAATCCCGCGTATATTCTTATTTTCGCACGTTCGTCGCGTACCTTCGTAGCGCACGTTCTTCGAGGATAGCATATCTGCCGCCCAGATGGTATATCCTTTTTCGTAAGGTACCGTAAAATAAAGCCATGCGGAAGGGCAAGCTCATTTCCTGGCTCAGGACCAACGGCCGTGCCGTCCTCGCGGCGTGTGCCGTCTTTCTCGTTTTTTTTCTCCTGTATATTCATAGCGTGTCGAGCCAGCACCCTTCGACGATCGCTACACTTAGTATTCCTAAAGGCACTTCCCTGCTCGCGACCGCCCAAACAGCAGCGCAAAACTCCGCTAAAGGGTCAATTGCAACGACCTCAGCCGCTACCACTGCGAGCTCCAGCTCCTTAAAGGTTGCCTCGGCCTCCACATTCAAGAATCCATCTCCTGTCTCCCAAACTATTTCAACCACTACTACTAACGCGAAAGCACTGGTCTCTTCCGGAGGAAGACTTTTAGGATCGATTGTAAACATTGTGTGTATATCAAGCGTTCCTCAGGTTCCGAGTATCTCTGGATCCGGTGTCATTATTGATCCACGCGGCATTATTATCACTGCCGCACACGTGGCTCAGCTCTTTACCCTTGAAGACTACCTCGGCGATGGAAAAGTGGCGTGCTTAGTACGCGACGGAAGCCCTGCACGCCGCGCATACTATGCAGAGCCTATCTATGTTTCCACTTCTTGGATTCATGCAAACCCAAAGACCCTTGAAAGCGCCTCACCACAAGGAACGGGAGAGAATGATTTTGCCATTCTTGGCATTACCGACACCGCCACCTCTACCCCGCTTCCCGGCCGCTACTCCTATGTTCCACTTGCAAGCGGTGATCCGCAGGTTGGTGACCCGGTTGCCATTGGCTCCTATGGAGCACAATACCTCACTGCTTCTGAAGTAAATACAGGCCTCTACCCTATTTTGGTCTTTGGCTCCATTCAAGACCGATACACCTTCCATACGAATACCGTGGACCTCATATCCATTGAAGGAAGTGCTGCGTCTCAGGAAGGCTCTTCAGGCGGCGGAATAACCAATGCACAAGGCGGACTCATTGGTGTAATTACCACCAGCTCAGTTTCAGGGGATTTTTCCGGCCGCTTTTTGAATGCCGTTACCATAAACCATATTCGCAGAAGCTATGCAGCGGATATGGGCGCAAACCTCGACAGCGTGCTGCAAAACAATAGTGTGTCGGGACTCATCAATAATTTTGCAGCGCAGTCGAAGTCACTAGGGCAGTTTTTGTATGAAAATCTTTAATTACGATACATGCATGGAACTTCAGAAGGTTTAGAAATTCTACGTATTTACGCAGGTTGTGCTTCAACGAACACGGGCTGATGATCAGACCCATGCGCATCACTCAACACCTCAGCACTTAGAACGCTCCAGGTACTTGGTACTAAAATATGATCGAGCTGGGACCGCGAATAATCATGCGTCACTTTCCCTCGCAGAGGGTTTTGGAGTCCCTGTTTAGAAAAAAGTGACTCGAAAGTAGCACGCTCTCTTTTTCCGGAAAACAGTTCTCTCATTTTTCCTCCAAGCATGAAATTGAGAAGTGTAACCGGCCACTTTTCGAGAATATTCAGATCACCGCACAAGATATTTCCTTCATCGGATAGTTGATGCTTTAGTATCTCCTCAAACTCTTTTCTTCGGGTATCTGGAGTCCAAAGTAAAAGATGTAGCGAAAAGACTCGCACGAGGCGGTCAGGAAACTGTATATCAGCATAGGTGGCATGAGGCTTGGAAGGAGTTTTCCAATGGGAGTAAAAATCAAGTGTTTTGAGGAGCCATTCCGAGAGCTTGGCAATCAAAGGCTTAGTAGGTTCTGGAAGTGGAATGGAGCCACTACTGTTAATAGGATGGCGACTTAGAATGACATTGTAGTTAACAGTCTCCCCTGCTGAGCTTATAAGATATTTGTCCACGCCATAGTCGAGCTGGAATTCCATTTTTTTAATGCGCTCAAGCATCTCTTCCGTAACCTCTTGGAGACAGAGCACGTCAAAATCAAGGCTTTCGATAAATTGATACGCATCCTCAAGCTTTTTATTGTCTCGAAGAAGATTCCAAGAATAGATTTTCATGGCAGCGTACCCTTACAAACCTTCAAAACCAGTGTCGGGGTGCGGAGAATTGAACTCCGTCTATCTGCTCCCAAAGCAGACGTACTACCGGTATACGACACCCCGACACTAGCTTCGAACACACTATTCTACGCATTCTAGCAGCTTTTTCGATTTTGGAAATAAAGGACCTGCCAGAAATAGAGAAAGAGGGGTTCAAGCAATCTGAGGCAAATACCGCACTCTGGCCATACCATCCCTTTCGCGCAGCCATACAAGTGCTCCATCCACCTGCCACTCCCCTTTCCAGCCAATATTTGCCAGGTACCACTGACTAGTCCGCACCACATTCCTGATCTTATGCACATGTAAATTAAGGGCGGGACCATAGTTCTCCACATTTGCTCGAGGAAAATCAACACACGACACCGTTTTCACTTCTACGAAGTGAAATATATCTCCTTTTCGAGCTATGAGGTCTATTTCCCCACTCTTTCGGACGACGTTTTGGGCCATAATCATAAACCCGAGCCTCCGAAGATACTCTGCTGCTACCTTTTCCCCAAGCGTGCCAATGTCTTTTCTAGAATAAGAATGGGTATGCATGACCTTAAGAAATATAGCCTATTTACTTAATATTTTTATGAATTTCTTTTAAAATCCGTATGAATTTATGTCCTTTATCCCCCATATACACACCTTTATCCCCAGTTTTCCACACCACGTCCTTTATTACTGTGGAATTCTTTTTGTGTGTCCTAGAAACTGCTCCGCCCTGAGTATTCTTAACAATGTAGTGCGGATAGGGAGAATCGAACTCCCGACTCGTCCTTGGCAAGGACGCGTTTTACCACTAAACCATATCCGCTCGTCATGCATAATAGCATGTATTATCTGATTTTGAATACTGTTCAGTCTTTGTGCCCCCGCCAGGACTCGAACCTGGAACGTCAGTTCCGAAGACTGATGTGATATCCGTTTCACTACAAGGGCTTTCCGTAAATACTACTCTACCCCTAGGAGAAAGACCATATACGTACTACTATTTGTCCAATGGACATCCCGAGAGATGCTATCCCTCCAGAGGTTGCTGCCGTATCAGCTGAATTGCGTAAAAATGGCTTTGAGGCCTATTTGGTGGGCGGCTGTGTCCGTGACCTCATTCTTGGCCGAAAGCCCAAGGATTGGGACATTACGACCAATGCAACCCCTGAGCAGATCCAGGCAGTCTTCCCTAATTCTTACTACACCAATGATTTTGGTACTGTGGGGGTAAAGAATGAGACTGACGATGAATCCCTTAAGATTATCGAAGTAACTCCCTATCGCACAGAATCTGGCTATTCAAATAGGAGACACCCTGATGAGGTGAAGTTTGGGGATAACCTTGAAGCAGATTTGGCGCGCCGTGACTTCACTATAAACGCCATTGCCTACGATGATTCTAAAGGACATTTCGTAGATCCATATAAAGGACACGCAGATATTGTCCTTAAGGTTATAAAAACCGTTGGAAACCCTGAAGAACGGTTTGAGGAAGACGCTTTGCGTCTTATGCGCGCTGTTAGGCTTGTTGCCGAGCTTAATTTTGCTTTAGATTCTGAGACTGCGGCTGCAGTACAGAAAAAAGCCTCGAATTTGCTATATATTTCTAAGGAACGCATCCGTGATGAGTTCATACGAATCATAAACTCTGACCAGCCAATGATGGCTCTGGTTTTGGCCCAGCAACTAGATATTTTGCAGTATATCGCTCCTGACTTAGCCCGTGGCATTGGCATAGAGCAAAATCAGGCTCATAGTTATGACGTTTTTGGTCACCTTCTTCGCGCGGTGCAACACGCAGCTGATAAAGGCTGGGACTTTGATGTACGGCTCGCTGCCCTATTTCATGACGTATCTAAGCCTGAAACTCGCCGCTGGTCTGATGAAAAGAATGATTGGACCTTTTATGGCCATGATGTGGTGGGAGCAAAAGTAGCTAAAAAAGCTCTAGAAGACCTTAAGTTTCCACGTGAAACTATCGAAAAGGTTACTAAACTGATACGCTGGCACATGTTTTTCTCTGACCCTGACCAAATTACCCTTTCAGCCGTTAGAAGGATCATCCGCAATGTAGGAGAAGAAAACATATGGGACCTGCTTAACCTGCGGATTTGCGACCGTGTAGGTACTGGAAGACCTAAAGAGCAACCATTTAGGTTTAGGAAATATAAGGCAATGGTTGAAGAAGCACTTCATGACCCAATATCTGTAGGAATGCTCGTAACAGACGGGAAACGCCTTAAGGACGAGTTTCACGTGCAACCAGGGCCAAAGATGGGCTGGATACTTAATGCCCTTCTCGAAGAGATTCTTGATGATCCCAAAAGGAACACTTTTGACTATTTAGACAGAAAAACTAAGGAATTACTTACCCTTCCTAGTGAAACGCTAAAAGAAATGGGCGAATCAGGCAGAAAAAAGAAAGAGGAGCGAGAGAAGGAAGAAATCGAAAAAATACTCAAAAGTAATCATGTTTCTTAGCTTTTTCCAAGAATAATCGCAGACCCACTTTTTACTTGATATTTTCACGTGAAACATTGTTTTCACGTGAAATGGCCTATTTGCTAGTAAATATATAAATAAAGCCTAATGCAGCTAGGGTAAATAAGAAAAGAGGCCGCAGGGTAGAGGATTCCAGTGTTTTGAACACTAACTGAAGTCTTCTAGCCTACGGCCTCTGATTTAATGTAGCTTGGACGTTTGGAAGGTCTAAATTGGGGAAGGGGCATTTTTAGTGACCTTCCTAATAGAAAAGTGTCCTCGCTACAAGTAAAGAACTGCATTTGCACAAAGAACTATGTTTTAGTTTTCACGTGAAATGGGCGCGGGGTTTATATTTCAGGGAATACGTCCCGAACACGTCACCGGCTTCTTTTTCGCTACTAACTTCCAAAAATAAACAAAGAACTTCTTGAGGTGTCTTATATGGTGAGAATGCGCCTCGTCTGTATATATCTTATGCTTGTATAGGACATTGTAAAGGACACTATGTGGATAACATGTCCTTTACAATGTCTTTTATAAACTTATGGAGATAGGGCAGTGGTCTGAACCATATACCTCTGCATGAATCTCTGCCTTCTTTATTGACTTTAAAAGCTCCTGGGAAACAAAGAAATAGTCAATTCTCCAGCCGACATTTCGCTCACGCGCATGCGTAAAATTATCCCAATAAGTATAGGCTTCCTTACGGTTTGGATTAAAGTGTCTATATACATCAACAAAACCAGCATTTATCACCTCATCGATCCAGGCTCGTTCTTCCTCCAAAAAGCCTGTATTTTGCTCATTTTCTTTAGGGCGAGCCAAATCTATTTCCTCATGGGCCGTATTTATATCACCGCAAAATATAACGGGTTTTGATTCACGGAGCTTTTGAGCAAAGGCGAGAAATGCATCATAATAGCGAAGCTTAAAATCAAGGCGATGGGGGCCTTGGCCGCCGTTAGGGAAGTACACGTTAAGAAGCCAGAAATCCTCAAATTCTCCTCCGACCAAACGGCCTTCCTGGTCAAATTCCTCAATGCCCATGCCATAAATAACAGAGAGCGGTTCTATTTTGCTATAAAGTGCTACGCCGCTATAGCCTTTCTTAACCGTAGAGGAAGAGAAAAATGAGGAATAACCCCCTGCTTCACGCACCTCCTCTGGAAGTTGCTCTGGGTGAGCTTTCGTTTCCTGCAGTCCAAAAATATCTGGCTTCACGTCCTTAAGAAACGTCTGCCAGTAGCCATTGCGGTGAACAGCACGCAAACCATTTACGTTCCAGGAGACAATTCGCATGCGTTCATTATAGGGGATAGGTATGATTTTTGTTACTATAGATATATGGCTGCGGACAAATACAGTGCCGTATGGGTTTCACACTCATCGATAAGTGATTTTTTGCGCTGTCCGCGCGCATACTACCTCCATAATGTGTATAAAGACCCCGCAACAGGGAAGAAGATCAGCACAGTAACAGGAGCTCTTTCTCTTGGCGTCGCGGTGCATAACACTATTGAAGCGCTGAAGGAGGTACCGACGGAGGAGCGCTTAAAAAGAGACCTTTTAGCTGAGTTTGAGACCGAGTGGAAGAAATATCATGGAAAGAAAGGGGGATTTAGGGACGACACTGAAGAAGAGGCTGCAAAAGAGCGGGGCAGGGCAATGATCGAGCGCGTTCTAGCGAATCCTGGACCCATTGCACGGAAAACAGTACGGCTGAAGCCTGCGCAAAACAATATGCCCCATAATTTCTACCTTTCTGAGGAGGACAACATCATTTTGTGCGGCATGATTGACTGGCTTGAGTATATTCCTGAAGACGACAGCATTCGGGTGATCGATTTTAAGACAGGGAAACATGATGAAAGTGGGGATTCACTACAGCTGCCTATATACTTACTCCTACTTAATGAACTTCAGAAGAGAAAAGTATCGGGCGCGGCATACTGGTACCTCGATAGGGAAGACGGGTGGGTAGACAAGAAGCTTCCCGATGCTGCTGAAGCCCGCGAAAGAGTGCTATCTGCAGCCCGCAAAGTGAAAGAGGCTCGAGAAAGCAAGGTATTTCTTTGTAATTCGGGAGAGAAGGGATGCTTTAACTGTAGACCATTCGAGGCTATCTTGAAGGGTGAGGCAGAAGCGCTAGGCGTGAATGATTTTGGAAATCTCGTTTATTTTGTAGGGTAAAGACTATTTTTATTTATTTGCGATTTTTTAACCGCGGCTCTTTCCGTGAAAGCGTTTGTGGATGTCACGAAGGTGAGAGTCAGTGACGTGGGTGTAAATCTGCGTTGTGTTAATGCTGGCATGGCCGAGTAGCTGCTGCACTGAGCGAATGTCTGCGCCATTTGAGAGCAGATCTGTAGCAAAGGAGTGGCGCATCACGTGGGGTGTGACTTTTTTCGTAATGCCCGCTTTTGCTGCGTACACCTTAATCATTCGTTCAACGGAACGAGTCGTGAGGCGGGTAGGGGGCTTCTTGCTTGCAGCGGTTGGAGTATTTTCTTTTGATGCTGCGTTTGCTTTTGAGCCAGCTTTTGGGGGAAGCACCGCTGGGCTTGTAACAAAGAGGGCTTCTTCCATATCCTTGCGCGCCTGTAGGTAGGCTCTAATAGCGTTTTTACAATCTTCTGAAAGAAATACGACACGCACCTTGTCACCCTTTCCGCGAACCGAGAGCTCGTCGCGTGTTAGGTCAATGTCGGAATTTAGTGCACAAAGCTCAGAAACACGCAGACCCGTAGAAAAGAGTGTCTCCAAAATAGCTCTGTCTCGAAGTGATTTTTCATCATCTCCTGTGGTAGCTTCAAATAAACGCTGCAGCTCCATCGTGGTTAAAAGATCGAGAGAGCGGTCAGGGACTTTCGCAAGCTCAATTTTCTCAGGGGAGAGCCCGGGAATATCACGTTTTCGAAGAAATTTGAGAAAGGCACGCAGGGCAATGAGGTAATAATTCTGCGTTTTGCGTTTCATGTAGTCTTTTGCGGTGCCCGGCTGGCGATTTAGCCAGAGACGAAACTCACGAATCTTCTCCTCAGTGATATCAGCCGTGTCGGTTATGCCCGCATATGCGATAAAACGGCTTAGGTACCGGTCATAGTTATCAATGGTCTTAACAGCGCGGCCACGTTCTATCTCGGTATACTCGAGAAACTGCCGTTTCATCACCTGAATGTCCATACTGCCAGTATACTCTACAAATAAGGCCTATTTTCGCTGTTTATTGCTCAGCTGGGTAGGGAGGGGCACAATGGTTCTGACACACTTGCAAAAATAATCAAGATGTGGTACTGTGTTCCCAATGCTAACAAAACGAGTAAAAACGGCTGTCATCAAAAAGGCAGCGATTCATGACCAGGACACCGGCTCGGTGGCTGTTCAGGTGTCGCTTCTAAGCCGTAAAATCGATGAGCTTACCGCTCATTTGAAGAAAAATCAGAAGGATTTCTCTTCACGCCGCGGTCTCCTGCAGATGGTTGCTGACCGTCGCTCACATCTTCGCTACCTCGAAAAGAATGACAAGCGCCGCTACAACGCACTCATCAAGCAGCTTGGACTCAAGAAGTAAGGGAAAGTGACTAAAGAGCGCCAAAAGGCGCTCTTTACTGTTACATGCTGACTTTTGCACCACTCTTCACGTTTTTACCTCGTTCCAATGGTAGTATTAGTGCTAGCCTTATGAAAAAGGCTTTTTAATAAAGTTTCTTAATTTTTATACAGATATGGCAGTAATTAAACATACTGCGCAGCGAGTAGGCGTTTTTATCGATACCCAAAACCTCTACCACAGCGCAAAACACCTTTATAAGACCCGGGTAAATTTCGCAAAAGTGCTTGAAGAAGCGGTCGACGGGCGCACGCTCGTGCGTGCAATCGCCTACGTCATCAGTACGGAAAACGGCGAAGAGGCTGCTTTCTTTGATGCACTCACGAAAATCGGTATCGAGACAAAGGTTAAGGGCCTTCAAATATTTGCCGATGGCGCTAAAAAGGCAGACTGGGACGTAGGCCTTGCTATTGATGCAGTGAAAATCGCGCCAAAGCTCGATACTATCGTTATCGCTTCGGGTGACGGCGACTTCGTGCCGCTTATTGAATACTTGGATATGAATGAGGGGTGCCAGGTGGAAGTTATTTCATTCGGCAAATCTTCTTCAGCCAAGATCAAGGAGGCAGCACACGCATTCACGGATATGTGTGAAGATCCGAAAAAATTCCTCATCAATTACCGAGGAAACAATTAAGAAACTCATTACCTAACGTTTCTACTCCCTACGCCTTCTGCACACCGTGTGCGGGAGGCGTATTGTTATAGGTAAGAAGCGGTTATACTTTTAATAGCTTTGCACTATGCCTACTGAACCAGAGATACTTACGGGAGAAGCAAAGAAGAGTGACGCGCCCTACATACGGACCTTTGCAAAAGACTATGAAGCTCTTTCTGGCTCGCTTCCTGAGCAAGGTTCAAAAAATAAAAAGGGAAAGAAGGTGAAGGAAAAAAAGGTCATTGAAAAGAAAGTAAAGGAGAAAAAAGAAAAGCCACCTAAACCCGCAAAGCCCGTTAAGGAAAAAAAGAAAAACAAGAAAGTCGTCATAAAGACTGAGCAGGTGCAAGTGCAAATTCCCACTCCGGTGCCGCCAGCAGCTCCTGTGGTACCCGTGGTACCGGTAACACCGCCAGTGCCTGTTGCTACGCCAGTGCCTCCTACACCCACTGCAGTGCCGCAGAGCCCACCTATACCTCAAGCACCACCACGACAGGGAAGCCCTTCGCCGCTCGAAACTTACTCGAATGATTTTGCTAATCGAATTGATTCAACACAAGCATCGCGCTTTTCCGTTCTTGCCGCTGAAAAAGACGCGCAGCCTTCTAAGCCAATAAAACCAAAACGCTCCTCTCTTTTTTCAGCGAGACTCCTCCTTGTCCTTGTATTACTTATGGTGCTTGGAGCAGGAGGTGGTTTCATAGCCTATCTTTTGGTTAACACCCCTGTGCCTATAACTACCCCACTCGCTCCTTCCTATCTTATTAAACCGACGAGCACAGAGCTTCTGCATGGCACAGGTATGACC
>JARIGN010000030.1 GCA_029288835.1 Candidatus Kaiserbacteria bacterium | reverse complement strand
GAGAGCGAGCGCGGGGCGCTCGTGTGTAGGAATCGAAGACCTTGTGAGCATTTTCTGAGTCTTCGAAGAAAATCCACAAGGTGTACTGCTCCTGTAAGGAGCGATGACTTCCAAGCACCTTCACTAAAACTTTTAACTATTTGACGATATATCTTGTAAGTGGTTTTATTATATCGAATGATCTTTGCGGAGCGTTAGCTCATAGTATTAGGAGAAAAAAGTGGAACCTCTGAGCAAGAAATCGTCCTACCGGTACATCTTTGCTTCTTTTGCTATAACTCTCTTCCTCGGTACTTGTTTTCCTCACTCTGCTCCGGTAATGATGGCTGGCGGCATCCTGCGAGGAGCCTTCCTTGCGGCTGGTCTCGCACTTGCTGCATCGCGTGGGGCACAGTTTGCAATAGGCCTCATCTTCTTCATCGCTTTTTACGAGCCGAGTATGGGACGAAACGCGTACACTGAGACGGTGCAACAAGCGGCTGAGGGAGACTATTACACCATTGGCGCTGTTATTCTAGCCATCGGGCTGTTCTGGGGAGTCATAGAAGCAGAGTGGCGCAAACACCCCGAGCCCCAATCCAGGAAGGCTCAAGTTACGGGCTACGAAGACGGCCCAGTCCATCCTGGTCAAATATAGTTCCCTTTCATGGAAGGGATACCTGATGACCATATTCGGACACACTATCCAACGAGCACTGAAGGATTATTTCTGTGATCACTGTGTTCACCTCATTTGCGAAGGTGGCCTATACATGCGCCATTTGTGGAAGATAGACAGTCGTAAGGTATGCGTCATGCGCTATCACGAGACGCCTTCCTGTCCCGATCCGGAAGATTTTGAAGAGCAAGATGAAAAAATTCCCTCAATTGATTTTCCCCTTGCCGCCTGACTTGTTCGGGCGGTTTTCTTTTATATTGCCGAGCTCACTCCGAGAGCACCGAAACTATTTCTTTTTCGCGAACACTTTTGAAAGTGTTGCGTAGCACGCACCAGCAAGAAGCACTGGTATGCCCAATACGATAAGAGCAGAAACAAGACTACTGTCAGGGCAAATCCCGCAGGCGGTCCCAACAATATGACGTGCACAGCTACATAATTCGCCACATAGTAAAAAGACGATTACTAATACAACCAGTGCCACTAAGACTTTTAAAAAGGTCGGTTTGTACATGCGTATAGTTTATCACCCTTGAATCAGCACATCTTAAAACAAAAACACGCGAGTCCAACTCGCGTGTTTTTGTTTCCTTTCGGAACTCATTCAGCAGTTCTTCCGTAAAGTCGTTCTCTCGTTTCAGAAACGTCGTGTGTCTTCAGCTGAAGTAGGAGGTCTAGACGGTTGTTACGCTTCGGCCGCTAATCGCCTTGACGATAGCGAGAAGGATAACGGCACCGATGACGGACACTACAAAGCTGTATACGTTAAAGCCCGTAGCTGGAGCAGCGCCGAAAAGGCTCATGACCCCGCCACCAATCACAGCACCGATGATACCGACGACGATGTCCATCACGATACCTCCGCGTGTCTTCATGATAGCTGAAGCAATAAGTCCTGCGACTCCGCCCATCACGATCCAAAGAATTATTCCCACCATATGGTTAGATGTGTTAGCTGGTAAACCCACACCTATTCGGGATGTAGGGTACGCCTATTAAATACCCCAAGGGGTTAAGATTTTATGAAGAGCTGAACAGGCTGGAGCTTCTGTTTTCCCAAGGAAATCTGGAGGATTTCGTTCGGTATGACCCATTTATAAAGGAAGGTACTGAAAGCAAGGGTGAACGCGACGGTGCCCAGAAGGTGCAGCGCGGTGAACGGAATTTGGCCTATAAGCGCCACCATAAATGACTGATGGAAGAAAAGGGGGCCAATGGTGAGTCCGGTAATGGCGTCGTAGAAGAGCGTTCCAACAATGCCGAAAGCAAGGAAATTGGTGCGCGAAGCTTTTCGGTTCTTAAAGAAGAAATAGGAAGCGACGCCGATAACGCCGTAGGTGAGGGACGTTTCAAGGGTCCAGAGGCCAATGCCTGAGGTGACCGCGTCAAAAAGTACAATGCCGAAAAAGCTGAAGAAGAAGCTGGTTACCACCCCAAAACGCTTCGAAAGAGGCATCGCTGTGGCGAGCATTGGTTCAAAATTCGGCGGGCGAAACGGCATAAGGCGGATGAGGAAGATGCCGACCCAGCTCATGACGAGCTTAATCCAGCGGGTTTCGATTGTGAACGAGGTTTCGCGCATATGAGAATCGAGGTTACAGGACTAGTATTGTATCCCGCTTGCATGCCGGCGACAAATCACCTACACTGGGGACAGTTGTTTGCTGGAAGTGAGGTGTAATTCCTCCACTGTGCCGCAACGGTAAAGGGCGAAAAGAGTCTTCGACTCTTTTCGCCACGAGTCCGGTCTTCAAACAATGGTATTCCCGAGCAGGAATGTGCGCTCAATATGTTTTCCCTACCCCTGCTCGGTACGTGCAGGTTTTTGCATTTTATATAACCCCTATTTTTATGAAACCAACAGAACCAAACCCACCACAAACCGGCACCTCTTCCTTTCAACGCACGCTTCCCTACCTAATCATTGCCGTGGTGCTCCTCATTGCAGGTGGACTTGCTCTTACTTTTGATCATGGCTCGTCTTCGACAATACCCACTGCTACTTCAACCACAAGCGTAGTACCTTCCACTACTCAGACCAAGCCATCAGGAAGTGCCGCGACGGAACCTACCGGAACCATAGCAGGACTCTCCTCTTCTGTACCCGCTCCCCGAAGCACTACGCAGCCTGTAAGTCCTGCCTCAAACGCAACAATAAGCGTGGGGAGTACCACTTACCCCGTCACCATAGTCGCTGGTGAGACCGTTGATGCTGCAATGCATGACCTTGCAGCATCTAACTCTTCATTTACCTTTACCGAAAAGAATTATCCGAGCCTTGGCGAAATGATTGAGTCAATAAATGGCCTTGCGAATGCAGACGGTACCTATTGGTTCCTCTATATCAATGGCAAAAGCTCCCAAACGGGCGCCTCCTCGACCCACCTAAATCCTGGCGACGCAGTTTCGTGGCGCTATGAAAAAAATACCAGCTATTAATTAATCCTGTATGCTTGCATCCCGTATCCGTGCTCTCGCTGTGCTCTCGAGTTTTATTGGCATCGTCGTGTTGGTCCTTTCGTTCAGTATTCCAACGCAGTTCGTTCACGCGGATGACGCGACGAGTACTGACTCAAGTGTGGTGAGCAACAGTGCTGATACTACCAATGCGTCGAGTACTGACCCCATCGCAACCACTACCAGCAGCACGTTAACCTCAACGAGCGAAATAGCGACCTCAACTGAGAGTATCGCAACCTCTACTGAGAATGCTTCTACAACTACATTGACTTCAACGAATACCGCTGACGCAAGCACCACTGCAAGTACGACCACGAGCACCGTGCATGTACTCATTCGCGATGGCTCGACGATTGCCTTTAATGGCACCGTTACCCTGCCAAGTACCCCAGGCTCGATTGATATTCTTCCTTCGATTACCCTCCCTACTGCAAGCTCGAGCACTATTCCTGTCTCAAACCAAAGCGTGCTTGGCGTGCTCTACACACTAGAGCAAAATTCCCCTACCTTTTCACTTTCTGATCTTGAATACTATTCAGACTACAGCGAATTTTATCTATATTGTGTCACGGTGCCTGCGGCAAGCAGCTCTCCAGCCTGCGCGAATTGGCAATATGAAGTGGATGGAAATTATCCGTACCAATCAATAGACCAGTACCAGCTCCAGAATGGCGACACGGTGAATTTGTATTTCGGATCACCTCGAGAAGTGTTTCTCGCAAGCAGCACGGTGAGTGCCGGCGAAAGTTTTGTCGCGACGGCAAAATCCTATGATGCGGTAACAAATACGTACCAGCCGCTTACCGGCTACACGATAGGGGTTACCCAGCCAAACCCTAGTGACCCATGGTCTCCAACTGAGATTGCAACGTCGAGCGTTGACGTAAATGGTCAGGCGACCTTTAGCCTTACTACCCCCGGTGCCTACGGTGCCGGCCTTGAGGAAGATTATTATTCAACCCTCACTCCACTCACCGTCACCGACGCCTCAAGCACTACTAATGCAGCTTCTTCTGATCAAAACACAAGTTCCACCACCAGTTCAAGCAGCTCGAGTAGCTCAAGTGTAAGTTCAGGCGGAGGCGGTGGTTCATTTTCTAATGCGGGTAACACCACCTCGGCATTTGCCTATCTGGTGAGCCAGCAAAATCCAAACGGTTCTTTGGTAAATGACCAGATAACCGACTGGGCCGCGCTTGCGTTCGCACTTCCGGATGCGCCGTCTTCAGCGCGCTCGCGTCTTGCGTCATACCTCGCAAGCGCTAACCCTTCCCTCTCAAGCCCGACTGACTATGAGCGCCACGCTATGGCACGCATGGCCTTAGGGCAAAATCCATACACCGGTACTGATGACATTACCCCAATCATTAAAGCGTTTACCGGTTCATATATCGGCGATCCTTCGCTCATTAACCAGGACATCTTTGCGCTCATAGTGTTGCCTCACGCTGGCTTTACGTCGCAGGATGCGATTATTCAAAAGACTGCTGCCTATGTGATTTCCCAGCAAGGAGGCGATGGGTCGTGGTATAGCAGTATCGACTTAACAGCGGCAGGAATTCAGGCACTCGCGCCTCTGGGCTCACTCCCGGGTGTCTCTTCTGCAATTTCCCGTGCAGAGTCTTACTTACATTCTTCAGAACAGCACGACGGAAGCTTTGGCGACAGTTTCTCCACGAGCTGGGTGCTCGGTGCACTTGCCGCGACGGGGCAATCACCGAGCGCATGGGAGGTAGGGACGTCGACGCCGCTCGCTGCGCTCGCGGCCATTCAGCAATCTGATGGTGGCATCGACCCTACCACTGAAAGCACTACGAATCGCGTGTGGGCCACTGTATATGCCCTTCCTGCACTCGAAGGACGAAGCTGGTCGTCGCTTCTGAGCTCCTTCCCGCTTTCCGCCGCAACCGCGGCGCTTGGTTCTGGTGCAACTGCCACAAGCACGGCTACCTCTACCCCGCTCAGCGCCACCTCCACTCCTCCCTCGCTCACGGCAACCAGCACGCTTCCCGTGCTTCCGGTAGTGGGAACGAGCACCACGCCTCATCTCACTCTCCCACTCCATTTCTACAGTGTGGCTGTAGCACACATGCATCATAGTAAAAATGGAATCACTCACGCCCCTTCAACGAGCACCGCAACGTCTTCATCTTCAGCAAATCTTGCGAGCGTTGGTTCTGCACCCGCCGCACACTCCTTCATGGAAAGCATTACGGCGTTCTTCCATTCGCTCGGCGCATTGCTCTCCCATATCTTCTAGCCTTCTAAGAAAAGGCGGGAATAGTGGCAAAAGAAAACTTCCCATTTGGGAAGTTTTCTTTTGCCTTCACTAATAATTTCTTACACTTTTGCGAGTGCCTTTGCGAGGCGTGATTTGCGGCGGGAAGCCGTATTCTTCTTGATGACGCCGGTCTTTGCCGCCTTATCGAGTGCCTTGAAAGCAGCAGAAAGCTGCGTAGCTGCGTCTTCTTTCTTGCCCGTCTCAATAAGCTTCTTCACATCCTTGGTCGTGGAAGTGACCACACGCTTGCGGCGGAGGTTGAAAACGTGCTTTTTGAGGGAAGCGCGGTGCGCTTTCTTTGCGTTTTTGGTAATTGCCATGTGTTCCCCATCCTATACTAAAGGCCGTATATACGCAAGAAAAGGGCCGCGCTGGGAAGCGCGGCCAAAAATAACTAAATCGGGTTGGGTTCTAGGAACCCTGCAACTTGGGCAGCCGGTCGCTGCGGTAAGGCTGATTGGCCGCGCAGATTGGATTGGCCCAGGGCATAAAGCGGTACACGGCCCGTCTCAGCGGCGGCGGCTTGGGCTGGTGGTGCTGAGCGTTGCTTTGCTTCATTGCCTTCGAAAGCGTAAACATTTCACTCCCCTTTCGTGTGCATATCGCGGTAGGCGACTTTTTAATGCTAGCTCAACCATACGCTCTCCACAATGAAGAAACGGTGTATAGTAGAGCTATGAAAAAAGGCGTCGACTATACGGGCGTGGCAGTTGTCTTTGGATGCCATGACGGGAACGGTAATTTTCTTTTTGCAAAGCGAGGGCAAAACAGCCGGGACGAAAAAGGCTGCTGGGATCCCGGTGGAGGCGGACTTGAGTTTGGCGACACAGTAGAAGACACGTTACGAAAGGAAATTATGGAAGAGTACTGCACGGACGTGCTCGACTATGAGTTTCTTGGATATCGCGATGTGCACCGCGAGCATGAAGGCGTGAAGACGCATTGGATTGCACTTGATTTTAAGGTGCTCGTGGATCGAGAGAAGGTTAAAAATGGTGAACCGCATAAACTTGATGAGATTGCCTGGTTCAAACTTGATGAAATTCCTTCTCCCATGCACTCACAAATTCCTGAATGGTTGAGACTCCATCGTGAAAAGCTTGAGAAATAGTCTGTACACGTCACGCTTCGCTGAAAGTGATACTATAAAGGAATGATTAAGCAGGTTCGTGGGAAGATCCTCGAGGTTGAAACCAATGGCGTCGTGCTCGACATCGGTGGCTGGGGCGTGTTCGTGCACATGGCAACTCCTCCGCTCGCCGCTGACGGTGACGAAGTGACACTCCGCACCTACATGTGCATTAAGCAGGACGGCATTGAGCTCTATGGCTTTGCTGATGCCGCAGATCTCGTCCTCTTCACGCTCTTGCTTTCTGTTTCTGGAGTTGGCCCAAAGACCGCGCTTTCGATTTTGACACGGGCGCCACGTATTGCGCTTGAGCAGGCGATTGCGACGCGCGATACCACCTATCTCACCCGCGTGGCAGGACTCAGCAAAAAAGCTGCGGAAAAAATTGGCGTGGAGCTTTCTGAAAAGATTGTCGTGAGCGGCGAAGGGGCGAACGGTTCCGGCTCTGCGACTGATGCCGAAGTCTTTGACACGCTCGTCGCGCTTGGATACACAGAGCGCGAGGCACGCAAGGCCCTCGCCGCAATTCCGCTCCATATTGAGGGCACGGACGCGCGCCTTAAAGCTGCACTTTCTAACGGACGCGGCTGAGCCGTCTGCAAACGACCAAAGCAACTATGCACTTCGTAAAATCTTTTATTCGCTCGCTCCTTCCTCGCTCGGTGTACCGCGCACTTACTGCTCCCTATCACGCGCTTTGGGCGTTTATTGCAGCGGTGCGCTACGGCTTTCCTGCCCGAAAGCTTGTGGTCATCGGTGTGACTGGCACGAAAGGAAAATCAACGGTAAGCGAAATGATCACTGCAGTGCTTCTCGAAGCCGGATACAACGTGGCAGTCTCGAGCACGATTCATTTCAAAATGGGAACCAAGGAGCAAATGGAAACGCGTCGCAATCTTTTCAAGATGACGCTTCCCGGTCGTGGCTTTATTCAGAAGTTTCTACACGAAGCAGTGCGAAAAGGCGCGACGCATGCCGTCATCGAGCTCACCTCGGAAGCAGCGGTACAGTATCGTCACCTTTTCCTTTCTCTTGATGCGCTTGTTTTTACGAACCTCGAAAAAGAACATATAGAGTCCCATGGCAGTATGGAAAAATATTTTCAGGCAAAGTTTAAGCTCGGCAAAGCACTGGAGCGTTCCTCAAAAAGACCGCGGGCAATTATTGCAACTAATGAAAGCGAGTATGGAAAGCGTTTTCTTGCCTTGAAAGTTGAGCAGCAAATTCCTTTTGCGCTCCAGGATGCGCAGGACATTGTGCTTTCAGAAACGACGAATAGCTGCGCCTTTGTGTATAAGGATGTGTCGTTTGAGATTCCACAGCCAGGAAACTTTAGCGTACGAAATGCATTAGCGGCCATAAAGGTTGGCGAGTTCGTGGGGGTGCCGGTAAAGACTGCTGCTAGCGCGCTCGCTTCGCTCGCGCGCATTCCTGGCCGCGCCGAACGCATTGAAGCCGGCCAAGACTTCACTGCCATCGTCGACTACGCGCACACGCCTGACTCCCTCCAGGCACTCTATGGCGCCTATGCTTCGCAGCGAAAGATTTGCGTGCTCGGAAACACGGGCGGTGGCCGCGATACCTGGAAGCGTCCGGAAATGGGCCGCATCGCCGACGAGCTCTGTGCGGAAGTCATTCTCACCGACGAAGACCCGTATGATGAGAATCCAGAAAAGATAGTGAACGATATGGCCGCCGGTATGCAGCGTAAGCCGCGCATCATCATGAACCGTCGCGAAGCGATTGCCGAAGCATTGAAGCTCGCCAAAAAAGGTGATGCCGTTCTCATCACCGGCAAAGGAACCGACCCCTACATCATGCAGGCACAGGGAAAGAAACTTCCCTGGAGTGACGCACAAGTAGTGCGGGAAGAGCTCGAGAAGCTTTTAAAATAAAAAGAAAGCGAGCCTTTCGACCCGCCATTGTAATTTATAGTAAACCCTTTAGCTCTGCGGACTTAACAAATACAGGGTACATCAGCCCGACGGCGTATGGCACGGGCCTTGACGACTCATTAAGCTCATACGCTATCTCCCCCAAACGTTTTGAGGGAAACCCAACCTCCCGAAACGCCGACTTCGGAATATTTTTGTAAAAGGATTCTCCCTCTCGCAACTCCGGATGGAACCAGGGAATGACGTGTCTAGCCCTGGAAGAAGGTGCTTCAGCTTCGTAGGACATGCAGGTGCTCCCTGACGTTACCCACGAGCACTATAGCATGCGCTGCATGGCCGGGAAGCTGCTATCATAGGAGTAATGAGTGATGGTCTTTTTTTCTCACTAATCCTCGGATTCTTTTTTATCGTCTGGCTTGCCGGTGGCGGACCGCACCGCCCTATTTCTTTTGCCGGGCCTTTCATCACCCCAATCACGACGGTGGGAGACGTGCAGAGTGCGTATGGGCCAAACCTAAGCGGAAAGATTTCTGCAGGAGGCGTGACGGTCGGTACCAACGTGCCTTCGAATGTGGGGTCGGATGATATCCCAAACACCTCGCCATATGCAGGCCGCATTTCTCTCGCACACTTTGTGAGCGGCATTGGTGACCCGAACCCTGCGCATGAATACCTTACGCTCACTTCGCTTCCTTCGGCTACTGGAAGTATCGACATCACCGGCTGGAAGCTCGTGAGCGTGAAGACAGGCGTTGGTGTTTCTCTTCCTCAAGGCGCGACAATGCTCACGCTAGGCCCCGTGCAGATCTCCCCTATCCAGCTGCAACCGGGCGGCACCGTTACGATTACCTCGGGCTATTCTCCGGTAAATGTGTCATATGAGCAAAGCGTGTGCACGAGCTATCTTCCGAATGCCTCAAACTATCAGCTTTGTTTTTCTCGACACGCGGGTGAGCCTGGGTACCTCACAGGTAACTGGCAAGTGTTCTTAAATCAAAACCATACGCTGTGGCAAAAGAGTGACACGATTGAGCTCGTTGATGAGAACGGCAGGGTGGTCGATAGTTTTGCGTATTAAAGAAAGAG
>JARIGN010000031.1 GCA_029288835.1 Candidatus Kaiserbacteria bacterium | reverse complement strand
GCCGCGGATCTGGTCTCCCAAACTCTTCACCTTGCCACTTGCGCTCATCCCCACGATCACCCGCACGCCTTTCTCGCGAAGCTTCTGGGCAAAATTCTGCGCCGCAAAGAAGTCTGAGTCGTTCGGGGTCCCGATGTAGAGCTGCGGCGCAGAAATGCCTTCAGGCGCAATGCCGTGGGTCTCAAGGAAGTCCATGAGGGTTACGTCTCCGATAGCAAAACCTA
The DNA here is from genome assembly GCA_029288835.1 of Candidatus Kaiserbacteria bacterium. Taxonomy (GTDB): domain Bacteria; phylum Patescibacteriota; class Minisyncoccia; order Phycocordibacterales; family Phycocordibacteraceae; genus C7867-001. Next base: position 13,305 of record JARIGN010000031.1, on the reverse strand, counting down.
CGCAGGGAATTGACTCGCCTCCAAACATCTCGACAAGCCCGTCATAGCGGCCCCCTCCACAAATAGAGCGCGGGTTTGCAGGATCAGTATCAAAAATCTCAAACACCATGCCGGTATAGTAGTCAAAACCGCGCACAATCTCCGGGTCAAAGACAACATTGGTCATGCCGCGCTCGTGGAAGGCGTTAATAAGTCCCATAAGCTTCGCTTTCTCGTCCGCGACTTCAGGATATTTAAGTTCTGCTGAATTTTCTGAGCCATCAACACTTCGAATGAGCTCAAGCGGGTCACTGCGGCCAGCAAGAGCAGAAGTAAATTCCTCAGGCGTAATCTTCTTTTTACGGTCAAGCAAACGGCTATATTCCTTAATTGCTTCTGTAGTGTCAAAGCCGGCAGCTTTGCATGCTGCTTCAAGCAAGGTGCGGGAGCTCACGCGAATCACGAAGTCATTTTTCGTTGCGCCAAATGCTTTTAAAAGTTCTGAGGCGATGACGATCAGCTCGCCATCAGCACGAGCATCGGCAATACCGGCAAGGTCCACATTGAGCTGGTAGTGCTCGCGAAGGCGGCCACGCTGCGGGCGTTCATAGCGGAAGACGTTTGGAATAGAAAACCAGCGGAGGGGAAGCGGAATCTCCCGACGCTGCGCCGCAACCATGCGCGCAAAGGTCGGGGTCATTTCGGGGCGCAACGTCACCTTTCGCTCACCCCGGTCAAAAAAGCTATAGGTCTGCTCGTTCACGATCTCCTCGCTCGTCTTGCTCTCATATATTTCGGCGCGCTCAAGTGGGGAAGCGTTGTATTCTTCATAGCCCCAAATCTGGAGGGTCTTGCGCGCGATATCAAACGCGGCCATGAGCTTCGCCCACTCTTTAGGGTAGAAATCACGAACACCCTTATATGGCTCCGTTGAAAGTGGGGCGCCTGATGACTGTCCGCCGCCGCGAGTAGATTCTTCCTCAAACATGCACTCAATATAGCAAAAAATTACCCCTTCGTCTTCCCGAATTAAGGTTGTATTGAAAGAATGAGGACGCGCGGACGGCCGAACTGGTCCTCCAAAATAGTAGTCTTAAAATTTTTCCCCAAAGCTATTTCCTTAGCTTTTTCAATATTTGAGATATCACATTCCATCCAAAGTTCGCCGCTGTCAGTCAGATGATATGGAGCTTCATTAAGGATGCGTGAGATACACTCGAGGCCATCCTCTCCCGAAAAGAGAGCTAGGTGCGGCTCAAATTTCGTCACGGAATCTTCTAGCTCGTCTGCGCGGTTCGCAGGAATATACGGGGGGTTTGTGGCTATCACATCAAATTTTCTTCCTGCTAGTTTTTCAAAAAGGTCACCGGTAATGACTTCTGCGTAAAGCGAATTAGCAATAAGATTTTTTTGAATAAGTTTAGCCAGGTCAGGGTCGAGTTCGCTAAAGGTTACGGAAGCTTTTGGAAACGCAGCCGCAAGAGCGATGCCTATCGCACCTGAACCCGCGCAAAGGTCGAGCAGAGAAAAGCTTGGGTCTAACGAGTCAGCTAGGATTTTCGCTTGCAAGTGCTCAATAAGACTCTCGGTCCACCATTCGGTCTCAGGTCGAGGAATCAGTGCGCGGACAGGCGACCCCTCCAACGTCAAAAGAATCTTCTTGCCCAGAAAGGGAACCCAGCCAATGACATAGGCCAGCGGCTCACCAGAAACAAGCCGCGTCCTGTCTTCTTCCGTCACGAGCGAAGCATCGCCGTTATATTTATCCCGCACTAATAGTTCGAGGTCATTCATAGATAATGATTGTATATATTGTGCCTTAAGTACCAAAAAGCAAAAGCCCCGGACGAACCGGGGGCCTTTACGCTTTGCGATGCTCGAGGATTAGTATCCGCCGTTGCCGCCGTAGCTACCACGGTCATTGCCGTAGCTGCCGCGATCGCCACCGCCGTAACCGCCACGGTTTCCACCGCCGAATCCACCACCGCGATTATTGTCGCGAGGAGGGCGATCACCCTGTGGGCGAGCATGGGAAACCGAGAGCATGCGCCCATCGAATTCCTTGCCATCCCAACGGTCGATCGCAGCCTGTGCGGTCGCTTCGTCAGCCATTTCTACGAAGCCGAAACCTCGTGAACGGCCGGTCATGCGGTCGGTAAGGATGCTAACTGACACAACTTCGCCAACTTCCGAGAAAGCGTTGCGAAGTTCGTCCTCAGTCGTGCGATAAGGAATACCGCCGACATAGAGCTTTGATGTTGCCATTTGATGAAGATAAAACTTAATAACTCTCGCTGTTACCGAACTTTAGACTTACGTCTGGAGAAGCTTTGGAGACGGGCGAGTTATTGCCACTATGCTACAGAACTCACCAAAAAGCAAGTTTCTGGCATGCCAACCTGTGTAAAACTCGTTAAAGAATACTTAAGGAAAAATGTAGCGGGTGCCCAAAGGTGAGTACGAAAAAGATATTGCTGATTTTGTCTAGCTTTCCTACTCAAACCGCAACGCATCTATCGGATTCATCTTCGCCGCGCGCCGTGCAGGATACCATCCGAAAATAATGCCAATGCCTGCAGAAACTCCAAACGCTAAAATGACTGAACTCAGCGAAACCTGCGCCGCCACGATACCTGTGAGGCTCACCCCAAAGGCTATCGCAAAGCCGAGCACCACGCCGGTGATGCCGCCAATGAGGGTCAATGCAAGCGACTCCATCAGAAACTGGTTGCTAATGTCTGCCTCGCTTGCGCCGATCGCTTTGCGCAAGCCAATCTCCTTTGTGCGTTCCGTGACGCTTGTGAGCATCATATTCATAATGCCAATACCTCCCACAATAAGCGAGATGCCGGCAACGGCGGCGAGGAATAGGGTGAAGGTGCCGGTAATAGTAGAGACGGTGGAAATGAGGTCAGACTGGTTGAGGGTTTGGAAATCAGCATTAGAAGGATTCGAAATACCATGCAGCTGGAGCAAAAGCGCGGTGATGTCATTTTGCACCTGGGTCATCACGTCGCCATTTGCCGCCTCAATGCTTATGTCGCTCACGGTCGGGCTTCCTTTGTAGAGGGTATTGGAAAGATACTGCTCGGCGACGGTTATTGGAATATAAATCTCGTCGTCTTGGTTCGAGGCGCCGCTGGTGCCTTTTGCAACCGTCTCGCCAATGATCGTGAAGATAGTATTGTTGATACGAACGGTCTGGCCGACCGGGTCGCTGCCGTCGGGAAAGAGGGAGCTTGCAGCGGTCGGCCCTATCACTGCCACCTTCGCAAGGCTTGCCTGTTGCTCGCTACTAAAGAATGCGCCTTCCGCAATCTGCAAATTTCGCACGCTCGTATACGCTGGCACGGTCCCGTCGACGGTCGTGTTGGTATTTGCCTGGTTTGAGACGACCTGCTGCCTTCCGGTGCTTTCGGGCGCCACTGCCGCAATATTTTGCACCTGCTGGCCAATGGCATTGGCATCCGCAATGGTGAGGGTCTTTGTCGAGCCAAAGCCAGCAGAAATGCCGCCGCTCGTTGAGGCGCCAGGAATGACGATAATCAAATTTGATCCGAGAGAATTAATGCTTGAAGAAATGCTTGCCTGCGCGCCGTTTCCAATAGCGACCATGGCGATAACGGAAGCGATACCGATGACGATGCCAAGCATGGTAAGACCCGAGCGCGCCTTGTTCGCGGTGAGTGCAGTAATGGTTTCTTGAAAGAGGTCTTGGGTGGTCATGGTAAGGGGGAAAAGTAGGGAAAGGGAGCATGTTAGGAAGTGCTTTCGCCGGGCGGGATAACAGCCTTCACTGGGCGGGGATTCATCTCGTCGCTTAAAATCTTTCCGTCCTTAAGGCGAATGATGCGCTTAGCATGCGCAGCTACATCTGGCTCGTGCGTAATGAGCACGACGGTACGGCCGTGCTTTTCGTTAAGCTCTGCGAAGGTATGGAGCACAATCTCCGTGGTCCGGGAGTCGAGGTTTCCAGTAGGTTCGTCGGCAAGGATAAGCGTCGGGTCGTTTACAAGCGCTCGCGCAATAGCGACGCGCTGAATCTGGCCACCCGAGAGTTGGTTCGACATGTTATGGTACCGGTCTTCGGGAAAGCTCGCGGCAGTCAGCGCCTCGCGCGCCCTGCGCTCGCGCTCCTCATGCGGCACATTTGCATAGGTAAGCGGGAGCATTACGTTCCTAATGACCGTCGTGCGCGGCAAGAGGTTAAAGGCCTGGAATACGAAGCCAATTTTTCGCTTGCGAATGTCTGCGAGCTCGTCACCGGAAAGCTCTGAAGCATCTTCACCATCGAGTGAATAGGTGCCGGAGCTTGGCGTATCAAGACAGCCGAGGATATGCATCAAGGTGGATTTTCCTGAACCGGACGGGCCCATGATAGCCACATACTCACCGTCCTTAATAGTGAAGGAGACCCCATCGAGCGCAACCGTCTCAATGTCTCCCGTGTGATACACCTTTCGAATGTCGCGCGCTTCAATCATAGGCGCGATTATCCACCTCCTGCTGAACGCACTGCTGCGCCACCACCGCTAGCACTACCGCCACCCGCAGAACCTCCTGACGTAGCGCGTGCACCACCTGAACCTCCACCGAAGCCACCGCCAAAGCTGCGATTCGAGCTACCACCGAAGACACTTGTAGCACTCGTGGCTGCAGTCTTGGTTTTGCTTGAATTTGCGGTGAGCATGGCGGTCACCACGTACTCGCCAGGGGTAAGGCCGCTCACAATTTCTGTCGTCGTATCATTTGAAAGACCAAGGGTCACGGGCACGTTTTTAATGGTGACTTGGGAGGCAGGAACTGTTATGCCACTGCGTCGTGCATTGGTGCTACTTGCGAGAGCGCTGCTTCCCGGAGCAATCGTCGCTACTTTTACCAAGGAGAAATTACCACGCGTTGTGATAGCAGAGCTTGGTACCTGGATAGCATTTGAAGAAGAAGCGGTGGTTATCGTCGCATTTACCGACATGCCGGGCTTTATCGCGCTGTTTTGTTGCGCAAAGCTCACCTTTACGTCATAGGTTGTTACGCCCTGCGTAACCGTACCCACTGGGTTAACCGTCGCGACTTGCCCCGGCATGGTGAAATTAGGTACGGCATCAAAAGTCATGGTAGCTGGCTGTCCGACTTTTACTTTTGCAGCGTCAGTCTGGTTGAGGGACAAGTCCGCGTATTCTTCCGTAGTTATGAGCGTAGCAATGGTCGTGGCTCCCGAAGCTTGATCAAACTTGTTTACCGGAACGCTACCGATAATACCGTCGAACGGAGCACGAATGATGTCATAAGACTCGGTCGTGAGTGCTTGGTTGAGCGCTGCTTGTGCTTTCTCGACATTCAGCTCTGCAGACTGCACGGTGAGTGGGATGCCACCTCCGATTCCAAGAGTCTGCGTATCTTGCTGCAGAGTTTGTTGGTCATTAATGAGTGCGGTATGGGAAGAATTCACGCTCGATGCGTCGCTCGTAATGGTGGACTGATAGGAAGTGAGCGAGGAAATCTGGCTTGCGAGCGGCGTTGTAATACCTGAGTGGGACGAAATAACTTCATTGTTAATGTAGGTATAGTAGGTGAGTGTGTCCTTTAGCGCGGTCTCCACGGCAACGTCAGTCGCAATAGTATCTTGGTCAAGCTGCTGGAGCTGTGCGATGGTGAGTGTCGAAGGGTTTGCTCCAGCATATTCTGCCTGACTGCGCTGGTAGGCTGCATTTGCAGTCTGATAATCCGTCTGGACTTGCTGGTTATATTGATGCGACTCAGCCGTATTTACTAGATTTGCATACGCGTCTACGTTTTTTTCTGCCGTGTAGTTATTTACGGTTGAAAAATTAAAGAGAATGCCATTGAGTCCGTTCATGACGGTAGGGAGGTCGGTGTAGTTGGAGCCAAGTGCGGTAGCATTATTTCCTTCTGCGGTAGTCAGATTCGCTTGGTCAGTGTTGATGCTTGAGCCCGATGATGTTTGCGCTTGCTTATAGGATATTTCGGCACTCTCTAGGTTTTGTCGAGCGGTAGTAACCTGCTCTGCGGCAGTAGTCATATCGAGCTCGGCAATAATTTGCCCTGCCTTCACGGCCTGTCCCGGAGTAACGTTCAGCTGCTTGATCTGTCCGGAGGCGCCATTCTGGGGTGTGAGGTTTAAGGTGTCTTTTGCGTTTACCGTGCCGCTGTCGGTAACCGTCACGACAAGCGGTCCCTGTGTCACTTCAGCAAGCGAGTATTGCGTCGGCGTGGTATTTGCCGCATAGGTGGTGTAGCCCCAATAGCCGATTACGACCACGACGAGCGCAATAATCGCAGAAATGAGTTTATGCTTTATGACAAACGTGCGAGTTGCAAGCGCTCCTTTCCGAAGTCGTGAACCAAGCGTGCTGAGGAAATTTTTCATACAGAAGGAAATTAAGGAGCGGAATGATTAAGGACTTGTGCTAGTGCTCGCGGCCATGCCCGGTGGCGTGGAAAACACGCGAATAAACTTTGCGTCTATTGCGCCATCAGAATTTGGAGCACCCAGCACCACGATGCTCATGCCCACGGCAAGCTGCGAAGGCTGAAGGACGGTGTCTTTTTTGCGAATGATGGTGTCATCATCGACCAGTACTTTTTCTTCAGGGTGCTCTTTGCTGCTCACAAAAAGAATCGTCGAAGTTGCCGAGCCGGTGATGCTGGCGATCTGTCCGACATTGCCCTCAGGCATCGGCATATGGCTGCTCGGCAGCCCCAAGGCATCTTCGGGTTCGCCAAAGTTACGGCCATAGTCTTCTCCCCATCGCGCGGAGAACATCGCCTCATGGTACCCAAACGCTACGCCTGCTTCAAAGATGGCAAATACGATGAGGAGCACGATGAGGCCAATGAGTATGCCTAGGAAATAACGTGAACGGAAAAAATTGGCGAGGCGCTGGGAGTTCATGAAAGTGTCGCTAGGTTGCGGAAGTTGGGGAATAAGAAAGGCTCGTGCGCGTATTCAAACGCCGGACCAGTACAAACATAAGATTTTGGAGAGAAACAAGGAACACTGCTAGCAAGAAAAGGGTGACCGTCACTTCAAAGCCCGGAATTGCTTCAATGAGCGAGAGCATGAAAGTGCTGAAGTGGTCGGCGACAAGGTCGCCATCAGAAATGAAGAGGCTTGCGATGGTTGGGAAGTTGTCGAGCATTGCTGCATGCATAAGTGCCGGTAATGCGAACATCAGCCCCGCGAGGGAGCTGATGCCGGTAAGGGAAGAAACCATGAGCCGTGTGCGCTCCCGGTAAAGGGAGCGTTGTGCACGCTCACGCTGGATGGCCGTACATATCCGCTCGCAAAGATACGACGGCAGAGAGTCCTGCGGGAGAACCTCGAAAAGTTGCTCATATTTTCTTCCCATAGGCTCTATACGCTCGGGGTGGTGGATTCGTTGCATATGGCTCAGGTGCTTTCCTTGCCCGAAAGCAATTTCCTAAGCGCTATAAGGGCGCGACGATGGAGGCTGCGTACGGTGTTTGCTGGTATCTTTAAAATCTTCGCAATGTCTTCAAACGACTCCTCTTCTTCATAGCGGAGGCTCAAGATCACACGGTCTCGTGAAGGAAGCTGAGCAAGCGCCTCGCGTGCATTTTTCGCGCGTGCTGCTTCGGCGAAGACTTCGTCGGGAAGTGGCTCTGCATCGGCGAGGGTGTCGATAAGCACGTTGTCTTCATTTTCATTTTCAAACTTCGAAAGCGGTACGCTCTTTCGTTTGCGCATGAGGTCAGTGGCGGAGTTTTTCGCAATAGCAAAAAGCCAGGTGCGAAAATTCTTTTTCGTATCAAAGGTTTTGAGCTTTCGCCACGCCTTCACGAAAGTTTCCTGTGCCGCATCCTGCGCATCCTCAGCGCTTCCCATATAGCGCAGACAGAAGGTGTAGACCGCAGGAAGGTGACGGTCGACGAGCTCGGTAAGGGCGGTGTCGTCCCCAGCAAGCACGCGCGTTACGAGCTCGGCATCAGTAGGTTCAGAAACTTCAGGCATGTCTATAGCATACCTTTTAACCCGCCATAGATGAATTATCGGAGAACGAAAATGCAGTCATTACGAGCTACGAAGCATGTCGCGGTCAATGTCTGCAAAGGTTCCGCCAACTTTTTTGCCAGGGTTAAAGATATTCAGAGGATCGAAGATCTGCTTTGTTTCCGCAAAAAGCGCAACCATTTCCTTGCCGAAAAGCATGGCGAGGTATGGGGTGCGGATGATGCCGTCATTATGCTCGCCGGTGGTGGTGCCACCATATTTTATGACGAGCTCATACACTTTGGGTGCAAGCTCAAGGATGACTTGCTTTGAGCGCGGCTTGTTAAGGTCCATGAGGGGAATGATGTGGAAGTTTCCGTTGCCGATGTGGCCGGCAATCGTATAGATGAAGTCTTTTTGGTAGGGAGCAAGGAGCGCGTTCAGCTCGGGCAGGAATTGCGGATAGGAATCTGGTGGCACGACAAAATCATCGATAAAAGGAGAGGCATACATGCCCTTAATATTTTTGCGGAGGAGCGCAAAGCTTTCGCGGCGCACAATCCAGTATTTTTCTGACTGGTGCTCGTTTGCCTTAATGCTGGAAGGAATATGAATGCCCTTGCTCTGGAGCGCTTGGACGGCCTTCTGTGCTTCCTGGGCGAGCTTGTATGCTTCGGCATGCGTGTCCGCAGAAAATTCTGCCATAAGGACGAGCTTTGGAATGCCACCGGTAAAGGTCATCGCTACCTCAGGCAAAAATGAAATGCCGAGACGCGCCGCGCGGAAGAGTCCCATCTGTGAAAGCATTTCAAAAAGGAACTTAACCGCGAGCTTAAAGGTATTGTCATCGTATGATTCAAATGACTCCGGATTAAACGGAAGCACGGCATGCACGATGTCGGGAAGGGTGTTTATGTCTGAAACAAAAAGCACGAGCATTGCTCGGTTGCCTTCATCGCGGATTAGCCGAAGCTTCGCCTTAGTCATGAGAGCGAGCGTTCCCTGGGCACCACATATAAGTTTTGAAAGGTTAAAGGTACCCGTTTTTTCATCAATAACATTCCAGAGATCATAGCCGGCAGAGTTCTTGGAAACTTTCGGCTTTGCATTCTTGATACGTTCCGCATTTTGCGTGAGCAGCTTGTCCATCTTTCGGTAGATATCGCCCTCAAAGGTTTCAAGCTTTTTCTTTTCTTCAAGCTCGGCTGGTGAAAGAGGCTTAAAGTAGGCTAGCGAACCGTCGGAAAGCACCACTTCTACTTCCTCGATATAATCTTCCGTCTTGCCATACTTAAGCGTGCGCTCGCCACCAGAATTATTATTTACGATGCCGCCCATGGCACAGAGTTCGCGGGATGCAGGGTATGAGGGAAGGATGAGACCATCACCATCAACTTTTTGTGCAAGCGTCGCTTTTTCAAAATCGCGATAGTACACGCCGGGCTCGGTGATGGCATGGCCGCCGAAGTGGCCGGAAGAGTCTTTTGTGGCAGCAGAGTCTTTTGGATCGTCGGCAACCACGCTGATCACCTTGTTCATATATTTGGTAAAGACGGCAACGACGGAAGTGGTGAGGGGGCCACCAGACATGTCGGTACCGGCAGAGCGCGCAGTGACGGAGATACTACTTTTAGGATCTCTCTTTTTAATTGCCGTGACTGCTTTTACGAGTGCCGAAACATCCTGGGCATTTTTTGGATAGGCGACAAGCGATGGCTTTCGCACAAAAAGACTTGTATCCTTGCTGTACTTGGTGAGGTCGGTTGGCGAAGTGGAAAGGTCGCCTTTGAAGGTGAACTTGAGGAGAGTTTCGATATCTTTCGCCTCACCGGTTGGTGCCGCTGCAGGAAGCGCATCAGCAATAGTTGGATTGGTTTGAGTTGGATTAGTTTCGGAAGGAGTCGTCTCTTCAATGCTTTCTGCCTCTGCTTCAGGAGACTTACCTAGGAGCGTTCGAATAAAGGCGAGGGTCGCGTCAGGATTGCGCACTGATTGTGTCGCGATGCCAGTCTGCTTTACCACTTCATCGTTCCCGCCCGGGTAAAGCGCATCACCCACATACAGCATGTCTGAAATAGGAATGTGTAAATACTCAGCAGTCTTGCGAATGCCATAGGCTTTGTTCACGCCAGGTCGCGTGACATCAAGAGAGGTTGAGCCGCCAACTTTTATGTCGTAGTTTGGAAGCGCTCTTGCAAGGGCGTCGCGAAGCTGTTCCTTCTTTGAGTTGTCAGGATCCCATGCCTCCTTCTTTTCAATAGGTGCATCCTGGCCCAAGGCAGAAAGGGTTACTTGAGAGCCACGCTGCTCAATAAGGTCGCCAAAGGTTGGCTGCGAAAGGTCGACAATGCCCGTTTCGGAAAGCACCTGCTCGATCACTTCCTCGATGTGGTCGGCCTCCTCTTGGGTGAGATTTTCTTCGTACACACAGGTGAGCTGGCCGTCTTCATAGGTGTACATCGCGCCGCCGCTCGTTGGAAGAAGGTAAATATTTGAAAGGTTTGCTGCAGGCGGCAGTTGCTCTATTACTTGCTCGACGAGCTGCTCGCGCCTGCCGCCTGACGTCACCGCAACGCGCGTTTGCGTGGAAAGCTCGGCAAAAACTTTTGCCATGTCGCGTTCAAGCGACTGCTTGCTGCGCGCAAGCGTTTTATCTAAATCAAAAAATATGACGGAGGGTAGGTTACGCGATGCCATTCTAGACACAGTATACCGCACGCGCTTTATATCTTTGGCAGAAGACGTTCCAAGAGTGTGGACTTTGAGATCGTTGCCACACCAATGGCTGTATCAGCGCCGCCATAATATATGTAGAGCGTATCATCGCGCAGTATTGCGCCGCAGGAAAAAATGACATTATTCACCACGCCTTCTTTTTCCCACGGAAGCTCAGGGCTTAGTATTGCTTCGCTGGTGCGTGAGAGCACGACGGTAGCCGTTTCAGCATCGAGAAGTGCGGCGCCAAGGCGATAGCCGTGGTCAGGGCCGACGCCGTGATAAATGAAAAGCCAGCCTTCGGGAATGCGGATGGGTGGGCCCGCGGCACCGATTTTCTCTGAGTCCCACATGCCCGGCCGCGGGCCCATAATCTGTGTGCCGCTCATGATTCCTTCGGTTGGCGGCAGAGAAATGTGTTCTGCGCATATGTTTGGATCAAGGCGGTGGAAAATAAGTGGCTTTCCTTCAACGGGTTCAGGCAAAAGACAGAGGTCCTTGTCATTTATATGGTCAGGCGTTAAAAGGAAGGGCTCTGCCCACGCATCAAATTTATGTGCTAAAAACTTTTCCGTCGGTATCCAGCTCATGGTGCCGCGTGCGCGGGAACCATCAAAAGAGGTGTAGGCAAGATAGATAGTGTCATCCACTATCGTAAGGCGCGGGTCTTCCGTACCGTGGGATTCAAAGTCTGCGCGCGGTCCATAGACGGGTTGATCGATACGCTCGGAAACGGTCACCGCGTCATCAAGGCGCGCATAGCCGAGGGTAGAGTTATTATCTCCATCTGCGGCGCGATAGAGGAGGTGCACGGCACCGTTAAGGTCGACTGCTGCCGCATTGCTCACACTCATCGACTCCCATGCATGCTCAGGAATTGGTTTTAAAATAGGCTCATCACTCACGCGCTTTACAAATTCTTTTCGAGCAGTAGCATCCATGCAGGAAAGCAAATGCGAGAGGGAAAGCTGTGCCGTTGCACAAACGGTGTCGGCTCCGCCATAGAAAATCTGTAGCCGATCGTTTTCAATGAGCGCGCTTGTTGGAAAGACAATATTGGAGACGAGCCCATACCGCTCATACGATTCTTCCGGCACGAGGAACGGGAACTCTGTGCGGCCGATAATATTTTTCGGATCATTGCGGTCGAGCAGGAGCGCTTCCACCCCAAAGATGCGGCTATGCTCGTCATAGTATTTTTGAATGTGGGAATAAATCAGGAGCCAGCCTTTTTCAGTGAGAAGGGGAGTAGCGCCAATTTCCATATGGTCATCATCCTTGCGACGCACGTCGGGAAAGGCGTTCTCCGAAAGGTGCGCATTCCAGTTCGCCCAAAACTCAGGGTTCCAAAAGTCTGCAACATTTTTTGACCTGGCAATGCCAATAGTTGGCCGAGGATGCTCTTCGGTGAAGTCAGTATGGGCGGTGAGGAGAAGGACGGCGTCGCCATTAATGCGCTGTGGGAAAAGGGTTGCTGCCTTTGCATTAAAAGGGGTCATCAAGTGCCGCTCAGTGAGTGCGTCTGGCCGGTCCCCAATAGCTACCGCAGTCTTAATGTTGTCCGGCCCAAAAGGGAAGCCGCCAAGCGCCGTGTAAAAGACATACCATTTGCCTTCAAAAAACGTGGCGCGTGGATCTTCGCAGCCATACGCTTCCCATGCTTCCTGCGGGCTAATGCTTTGCATGCGATGCGTAAACGTCTCGCCACCGTCCGAAGATTTTGCATAGCCAATGGTCGAGAAGCCGCGGCCCGGTGTGCGCAGCTCGTCTGGTTCTGACATAGCGCGATAGAAGACATGGAGATCGCTTCCTTCTTCCACGACAGAAGGATTAAAGGCTCCAATTGCTTCAAAAGCACGCGAGCGGGTCGGTGCGAGGAATGGATTTTTTGGTGAGCGAAAGACGGAGAGCATGTACTAGTATATGAGCGACGCTAGACGATAGCCTTAACGAGCTGCGGACGCTCCTTGTGCATGAGTCGGTCGACGAATTCGGTAAAAGGAGCAGTAGCCGAGCAGACAAAGTTATCAGCACCGCCATAGTAGAGCGTGAGCTTGTCATTATGGACCGTTGCACCGGAAGCATATACCACGCCTGGCTTTGCGCCGCCCATTTCATAGTGCGTTTCTGGTTCAAGGACTGGCACGGGCGCGCGTGCAAGCACCTTTGTTGGGTCCTCATGGTCGAGCATTAGCGCGCCCAGCTTATATTTGTGTGGCTCGTGCGCATGCATAGCGTGATAGAAAAGAAGCCAGCCATGTTTTGTCTTAATAGGCGGCGTCCCTGCGCCACGCGTGCGGCTATGCCAAAAACCAGAAGCTTTGTCCTCGTGCGCATACGGTGCGCCCTTAATACTTTGGATGTAGGGCTCGTCTTTTCCAACGTGGGAAAGATCCTGCCGTTGGGCAATGCCAATCGTTGGAGTGACCGAATGCAGGATCGTAAACATACCCTTAATTTTTTCAGGGAAAAGCACCCAGTTTTTCTGTACTTGTTTTTCAGGAGAGAGGAAGGTCGGCGGTGTCCATTTCCATCGTTTGTTCTTCAGGTCGTCCATAGCTATGGAGGTAACGCCGATGCGCATGGAGTCCCAATTATGGAATGCGGTAAAGGAGAGGTACGCGCGGTCGTCTATGACG